>JACADX010000275.1 GCA_013389125.1 Parvularculaceae bacterium
ACCTTATCCTCGACATCGCCTCGTGGACGCTTTTCGTCATCGGCGGGGCCGGCGTCGTCACCGGCGCGATCGGCATCATCCGCTTTCCGGACTTCTACACGCGCCTTCACGCCGCCGGGATCACCGACACTGCGGGGGCCGAGCTCATCCTTCTCGGCATGATCCTCCAGTCGCCGACCTGGCTCGTCGCGGCGAAGCTCATCATCATCGGCTTTTTCCTGTTCATGACGAGCCCCGTCTCGACGCATGCGATCGCCCACGCCGCCTATGTCGTCGGCCTGCGCCCGATGCTGGGGCCCGAGTTGAAGCGCGAGGGAGAAGCATGACGCCCGGCGCGGAGACGGCGGCGTTCTGGAGCCGCCTCATCGATCTTTCCCTGCTGACGATGCTCGTCCTCGTCGCCTACACGATGCTGCGCTCGCGCCATCTTTTCGCGATCGTCATGCTGTCGGGGATCTACAGCCTGCTTTCCGCCGCGCTCTTCGTCTCGCTCGACGCCGTCGACGTCGCGTTCACGGAAGCGGCTGTCGGCGCCGGCGTCTCGACCGTCCTGATGCTCGGCGCGATGCTGCTCACCGTCCGGCGCGAAAAGACGCAGCGCCTCGGCCGCGCCAGCCTCGGGATCGCCGTCGTCGCGCTGGTCGGCGCGGCGCTCATCTATGCGACGACCGCCATGCCGGCCTTCGGCGACCCGGCGGCGCCGGCGAATTCCTATATCGGCGCCGTCTACATGGAGCGCACGGCGGCGGAAATCGGCGTTCCGAACGTCGTCACCGCGGTCCTTGCGAGCTATCGCGGCTTCGACACGCTCGGCGAGACGATGGTCATCTTCACCGCCGGGCTCGGCGTCATGCTGCTCTTGGGGCCGGGCTCGGGGCGCGGCGGACGATCGGTCAAGGATCGTCCGGGCAAGGACGAGGCGCCATGAGCATTGAACATCTCGTCCTGAGGGTCGTCATCAAGATCCTTTTCGCGCCGATCCTCCTTTTCGCGCTCTACGTGCAGTTTCACGGCGACTACGGCGCCGGCGGCGGCTTTCAGGCCGGCGTCATTTTCGCCGTCGCCTTCATCCTTCATGCGCTCATCATGGGCCTTGACGAGACGAAGCGCGTGCTGCCGGCGGCGGCCCTCAAGGCGATGATGGTCGTCGGCTTTCTCTTCTATGCGGGAACGGGCGCCGCAACGATGCTGCTCGGCGGCAACCTTCTCGGCTACGACGCGATCGCGCCCAATTCCGATCACAATGAAGGCCAGCATTACGGCATCCTCCTCGTCGAATTCGGCGTCGGCATGGCGGTCGCCTCGACGATGCTGATGATCTTCTACCAGTTCGCCGGCCGCGAGCCCGAGATCCGGGACGAGGACTGGTAGCGCGCATGGACCTCCTCGCCTTCGCGATCGAGCGCTACAATTACTGGATCTTCATTACACTGATGATGATGGGGCTGTTCATCGTCATCGCGCGCGGGAACCTGATCAAGAAGATGATCGGCCTCAACGTCTTCCAGACGTCGGTCTTCATCTACTACATCTCGATCGGCAAGATCGCGGGCGGCACGGCGCCGATCTACCTCCCCGAGGACTTGAAGGCGCGCATGGCGCATGGCGGCGATCATGCGCCGCTTCCCGGCAAGGACGCGATCGGCGCCGGCGCGATCCGGGTCGATGAAAGCCTTCACGGCGGAGCAGGGTTCGCCGGCAACGATCTGCAAAGCCTCGCTGGCAAGGCCGCGCCGCCCGAAGGCGCGGCGCTGCATTCCGCTCCGGAGGGCGCCGCAAACGATATTCTCGCCGCGCCGCCGTTGACGATCGAAGATCACGCCGGCGCCGCCGGCGCCGCGGCGGATCTCGCGAAGGCCGCGGCCGAGATCGTCTATTCCAATCCCTTGCCGCATGTCCTCATTTTGACCGCGATCGTCGTCGGCATCGCGACGACGGCCGTCGGCCTCGCGCTGATCGTCCGCATCCGCGAAGCCTACGGCACGATCGAGGAAGACGAGCTCGAAGCCGCCGACGACATCGCGGAATTCGGCTATGTCCCGTCAAAGCGCGGGCTGCCGGAACAGCGGGCGGGCGCATGACGCAATTCCTCGCCCAGCTTCCCGTCCTGCCGATCATCATCCCGCTGATCGCGGCGCCCTTGACGATGCTCCTGCCGGCGCGCGCCCTGAAGGGCCGCATCCCTTGCCTATTCGCGACGCTCGTCTCGTGGATCGCCTTCGCGGCCTCGGCGGCGATCCTTCATTCCGTCGCGACGGCGGGACCGATCTCCTATCACATGGGCGACTTCGCGCCGCCGATCGGCATCGAATACCGAATCGATCTGGCGAACGCGCTGGTCTTGACGCTCGTATCGGGCGTCGCCGCGCTCGCCTTCCCCTTTTCCTATGCGAGCATCAGGGCCGAGATCGACGACCATCAGCTGTCGATGTTTTACGCCATGGCCCTGATCGCGATGGTCGGGCTTTTGGGCGTCGTCATCACGGGCGACGCGTTCAACGTTTTCGTCTTCGTCGAGATCTCCTCGCTCTCGACCTACGCCCTCGTCGCGCTCGGCGCGCGGCGCGACCGCCGGGCGCTGACCGCGTCCTTCAACTATCTCGTGATGGGAACGATCGGCGCGACGTTCTTCGTCATCGGTCTCGGTCTCCTCTATCAGGCGACCGGCACGCTCAACATGGCGGACTTGAAGATCCAGCTCGCCGGGCGCGACAACCCGATGGTCGAGGCGGGATTCGCCTTCATTCTCGTCGGCATGGGCCTTAAGGCCGCGATGTTCCCGATGCATCTTTGGATGCCGAACGCCTATGCGCATGCGCCTTCGGCGGTCGCCGTCTTTCTCGCCGCGACATCGACCAAGGTCGCCGTCTACGTCATCATCCGCTTCACCTACACGGTGATCGGCGCCGATTTCGATTTCGCCGGCGCGGCGTTCGAGTATCTGATCGCGCCGCTCGCGGTCATGGGCATGTTCTTCGCCTCGATCGTCGCGATCTTCCAGGACAATCTGAAGCGCATGCTCGCCTATTCCTCGGTCGGCCAGATCGGCTACATGCTGCTCGGCATTTCCTTCGGCACCGAGCAAGGGCTCGCGGCGAGCCTTGTGCATCTCTTCAATCACGGCCTCATGAAGGGCGCGCTTTTCATGGCGGCGGCGGCCGTCGCATTTCGCGTCGGATCGGAAACCTGCGACGGCTTTCGGGGCCTTGCGCGCCGGATGCCGTGGACCGCGGCGGCGTTCATCATCGCCGCGTTGTCGCTGGTCGGCGTTCCCGGAACGATCGGATTCATTTCCAAATGGCAGCTCCTTTCGGCGGCGTTTGATTCCGGGAGAGCCTGGGCGGGCTTTCTCATCGTCGCGTCATCTCTCCTTTCCGTCATCTATATGGGCCGCGTCGTCGAACTGATGACGCTCGCGCCGGCGCCCGACGCGAGCGCGGCGGTCAGAGAAGCCCCGCTCTCGATGCTCGTCCCGATGGCGATCCTTGTCGCGGCCAATATCTATTTCGGGCTCTCGACCGAGCTAACCGTCGATCTCGCCGAACGCGCCGCGACGTCGCTCATGGGGGCGGCGCGATGAGCATGCCGGCGCCGGGACGCGCATGATGATCTCTCCTGCGGACGCGATCATCCTGTCGCTGGCGGCGCCGCTCGCCGCGACCGCCGGCATCGCGCTTCTCGACAAGCGGCCCAATCTTCGCGAGGCGGCGACGCTGCTGATGGGCGGGGCGTTGATCGCCCTGACGGTCGTCGTCTTCCTCGCGGTCGGGGAGGGCGCGCGGCCGGGCTTCGTTCTCATGACCG
>JACADX010000002.1 GCA_013389125.1 Parvularculaceae bacterium
GCTTTAGGATCGTCCGCAGTCGAAGCCGAAAGAGGCGTCGGCGAAGCGACGAGGGACCAGGGATTAGGGATTTGGGATTAGGGATCCGGGAATTGGAACGTGCGATCGCGATGAGACCCACAGGCGGCAATCGGCGCGCGGCGCCACGCGGCCATCGCGCCTTGCCGCCTTCGATCGGCGACGGCCGGACAGGCGCCTTTCCGAACCCGTCAAATGGCGCCGATTGCGGCTGCGCCCCGCGAGAAAAGCCGAATTTGCACGCGCGCCGCGCCGCGAAAAGGCGCCCCAGCGCATGGGCGGAGGTCAGCGTCTTGAAAAAGGCGAGGCGATGGTGCCCAGGGGCGGAATTGAACCACCGACACGCGGATTTTCAGTCCGCTGCTCTACCAACTGAGCTACCTGGGCCCTCGCGACGGGGGCTCCGCCGCCGGAGGGCGGCATATAGGGCAGGGCGATTGCCTTGTCCATCGGACGACTTGGCGGCGGCGGGCAACGTTTCGCGCCGCTTTACGGCGGCGCGCGGCGTCGATAGGACCTCGATCGGCCGCAGGCCGGATCTGGAGAACGAAGGCGCGTGCGATGAGCGCTGACGGCGAGAAAAGGGGCGAGGGAAAGAGCGCAGCCAAGCGCCTCGTCGCGCCGAAAGGACGGGCGCGGCCGTCGCTGCGCCAGCTTGGGCGAACGGTCGAGATCGCCGCCTCGCCCGACAAGGCGGTCCTTGAGACGGTTCCAAATCCCCAGGAAGACGCGCTTTATCTCGCGCGCTTCACCGCGCCGGAATTCACCTCGCTCTGCCCGGTGACGGGCCAGCCCGATTTCGCGCATCTTGTCATCGACTACGCGCCGGCGAAGAAACTCATCGAGTCGAAATCCTTGAAGCTCTTTCTCGCCGCATTCCGCAATCACGGCGCCTTTCACGAGGATTGCACCTTGACGATCGCCAAGCGCATTGTCGCGGCGGCGAAGCCGAGATGGCTCCGGATCGCCGGCTACTGGTATCCGCGCGGGGGCATTCCGATTGACGTTTTCTACCAGACCGGCGAGGCGCCGAGGGGGCTGTGGATTCCGGACGCCGGCGTTGCGTCTTACAGGGGAAGAGGTTGATGATGATGAGAAGCCTGTTCATTTCGACGGCGCTGGCGCTTGCCGGAACGTCCGCTTTCGCCGACGCCCTCGAAGGGAAAAAGTCCGGCGCGGAGATTCTCGCCGAGACGACGGCTGAAGACTGGCGGACGATTCCGGCCGAAGACACGCTCGTCATCGAGCTTGAGCGCGGCAAGGTGACGGTCGCCCTTGCGCCGGCGCTCGCGCCCCGCCACGTCGAACAGATAAGAACGCTCGCGCGGGAGAAGTTCTACGACGGGCTTTCCTTCTATCGCGTCATCGACGGCTTCGTCGCGCAGGGCGGCGATCCTTTCGGCGAGCGTAAGATCAGGAAGGCGAAAAAGTCGATGAAGGCCGAATTCGAACGCGCGGGGGACGAGATCGCCTTCGCGGCGACGAAAGATGTCGACGGCTTCGCGCCGGCTGTCGGATTCGTCCAAAGCCTGCCTGCGGGCCGCGACGAGAAGACCGGGACCCATTGGCTCCTCCACTGCGCCGGCGCCTTCGCCTTCGGGCGGGAGGACGGCAAGGATACAGCGTCTACGGAGTTTTACGTCGCGCTCCAGCAGCAGCGCTATCTCGACCGCAACATGTCGGTTTTCGGTCGCGTCATCGACGGCATGCAGCATCTGCAGGCGTTGCGCCGCGTCGAGCCGCCGGAGACGAAGGACGACGATATCGGGGAAAAGATCGTCTCGATCCGGATCGCCGCCGACATTCCCGAAGGCGAACGGGAGACCTGGGAGATTCTCGACAGCGCGAGGCCCGCCTTCGCGGCTTACGCCGAGGCGCGGCGCAACCGTCCCGAGGCGTTCTTTCATTTCCGCGCCGACCATCTCGACGTCTGCCAGATGCCGGTTCCGGTTCGGAAGAAAGAGGCGCCGTGAAAGAGCGGGCGGGAGCGAAAATCGGTCCGTGGACGGTTGAAAGCGAAACGGCTGTCTACGACAATCCGTGGATAAGGGTGATCGATTTCAAGGTGATCCGCCCGGATGGGGCGCCGGGACAATACGGCGTCGTGCACTACAAGAATCTCGCGATCGGCGTCCTGCCGCTTCTCGACGACGGAACGGTCCCGCTCGTCGGGCAGCACCGGTTCCCGCTCGACGCTTACAGCTGGGAGCTGCCGGAAGGCGGCGGCAAGCGGGAGGTCGATCCGCTTTCATCCGCAAAACGCGAACTCGCCGAGGAAACCGGCTTTCGCGCGCGCCATTGGCTCAAATTCTCCGATCTCGATCTATCGAACTCGGTGACCGATGAAAGATCCGTCTGT
Organism: Parvularculaceae bacterium; assembly: GCA_013389125.1. Taxonomy (GTDB): domain Bacteria; phylum Pseudomonadota; class Alphaproteobacteria; order Caulobacterales; family Parvularculaceae; genus Amphiplicatus. The sequence continues at coordinate 2,378 of JACADX010000002.1, forward strand.
TATCTCGCCTGGGGGCTCGAGGCGGGCGAGGCGGAGCCCGAGGCCGACGAAATTCTCGCTCACAAGAGGGTTAAGTTTTCCGCCCTTCACGAAATGGTGCTTGGCGGCGACATTCGCGATTCCCTCACTATAATCATGGTGTTGACGGCGAAGGCGCTGGCGCTTGCGGGACGACTGCCGGAAGAGCCGCAAAACCTCATTTTGGGAAGCGTTCGATGAGCGTCTCTAAGGTCGTGAAACTCTCCCGGGTCGAGACATGGCCGCGCATGCGGGTCGAGGCGGCGGCGGCGGCCGCGCGCGAGCCGGCGCTCGCAAGCTTTCTGCACGCCAACGTCCTCAATCACAATTCATTCGAGGATGCGCTCTCCTACCGGCTCGCGCAAAAAGTTTCGGACGCCGATATGAACGCGATGCTCTGGCGCGACGTCGCGACAGAAGCCTACGGGGACGAACCCCAGATCGTCGAAGCGGCGCTTGCCGACATTCTCGCCGTTTATGAGCGCGATCCCGCCTGCAATGAATATGTGCAGCCGTTCCTTTACTTTAAGGGCTATCTCTCGCTGCAGGCGCAACGGGTCGCCAACTGGCTGTGGCGGCACGATCGACGGCCGCTGGCGCTTTACCTCCAAAGCCGCATGTCCGAACTCTTGCAGGTCGACATCCATCCCGCAACGTCGATCGGCAAGGGCGTCTTCATCGACCATGCGACGGGCGTCGTCATCGGGGAAACCGCCGTCATCGAGGACGACGTGTCGATCCTTCAGAATGTGACGCTCGGCGGCACCGGCAAGGAGATCGGCGACCGTCATCCGAAAATCAGGAAGGGCGCGCTGATTTCCGTCGGCGCGAAAGTGCTTGGCAATATCGAAATCGGCGCGAACGCCAAGGTCGCGGCGGGGAGCGTCGTCCTTGAATCGGTGCGGCCGGGCTGCACGGTCGCCGGGGTTCCCGCAAAACCGGTCGGCGACTGCGCGAAATCGCCGGCGATCACCATGGATCAGGGGATTGACGGATTCGCCTGAAACTGAGGCTACGCCCCGAGGAGCTTTGCGGCGCGCGGGGCGAAATAGGTGATGACGCCGTCGGCGCCGGCGCGGCGGATGGCGGTGAGACTCTCGATCACGGCGCGGTCGCCGTCAATGAACCCGCGCTCCGCCGCCGCCATGATCATCGCGTATTCGCCCGAGACCTGGAACGCGAAAGTCGGCATGCGGAATTCATCTTTGACGCGGCGGATGATGTCGAGATAGGCGCCCGCCGGCTTCACCATGATGCTGTCGGCGCCTTCGGCGATGTCCATCGCCGCCTCGCGCAGCGCCTCGTCGCTGTTTGCGGGGTCCATCTGGTAGCTGCGCTTGTCGCCCTTGAGGACGCCCGACGAGCCGATCGCGTCGCGGTAGGGGCCGTAAAAGCAGGATGCGTATTTCGCTGCATAGGACATGATCTGGACGCGCTCAAATCCTTCGGCGTCGAGACCCTTCCTGATCGCGCCGACGCGACCGTCCATCATGTCGGAGGGCGCGATGATGTCGAATCCCGCTTGCGCCTCGACGATCGCTTGACGGACGAGCGCCGCGACGGTGCGGTCGTTGACGATTTCGCCGTCCTCGAGGAATCCGTCATGACCATGATCCGTGTAGGGATCGAGCGCGACATCCGCCATGAGCCCGATCTCGGGAACGGCGTCCTTGATGGCGCGCGCCGCGCGGCACATCAGATTGTTCCCGTCGAAGGCGAGCCGGGCGTCCGCGCTCCTCTCC
>JACADX010000312.1 GCA_013389125.1 Parvularculaceae bacterium
CCCCATATCGGCCCGACGGCTTGAAGAGGCGATGACCGCCATGGGGCCGATCTTTCTCGCCGCCGTTGAAGCGACCGAAGAGGCGATCGTCAACGCGCTTGTCGCCGCCGAGACGATGACAGGGATCAACGGCGCGACTGTCCACGAACTGCCGCACGACCGGCTTCAGGCGGCGCTCCGGAAATACGGCAGGCTGAAGCCTCCGCAATGAAAAGGCCGCCCGTTTCGGGGCGGCCTTTCAGCAGGAAGTCCGGTGCAAGGACTTAATTCCGTTTCCGACGGCCCATTGCAAAGCCGATGCCAGCGAGGCCGGCAAGCATCAGGAAGCCGGCGGCGGGAAGGGGCGTTTCAAGCGCCTCGACGTCGAACGCCTCGAGGCTGAATGTCGTCGGATTGCTGCCGCCACGGCGCATGACGATGAGGGAATCGTCAAGCGCAAGCCCGCCGACCTTGGAGAAATGATAGGCGACGCCGTTAATCACGAGGGTTTTTCGGGTCTTTGTCAAAGAGCCCGGATCGCCATCGTTGAATTTGAGGTTTGTGATCTTGAACGCGCCATTGACGTAGATCGCGGTAAACGCGGCGCGTTCCGCCGGTATAAGGATGGTCTGCGAATTGACGCCGGTCCCGTGGGCGCCGACCGCTCTTGCAAAATCTTCTTCAGTCGCGCGCGCAGGCTGGGGCGCGAAAAACCGGATGGCGACGTCGCCAAGGTCGAGAACGCCGCTCGCCGGAACGCCGCCGTTCCTTGCGATGACGTCCGCCACGACGATCGTTTTTGCGGAAGCGGCGCTCAAAAGCGCGGCGAAGGCCGCTGCGATGGTGAAGAGGGTCCGCTTCATGTGACTGTCTCCCTTAACGGCCGGCCGCGCGAGGCGGCGCTGAAGACCGCTGATCGCCGCCAAATTCGTGTCAGAAAGGTAATGATAAGGTTAACCCGCTCGAATCAGGCTCAAAAAATCGGCCGCCTTGCGTTAACCATCCTCCGCCGCCTTTTCGGATTCATCGATGGCCGTCACGATCGCCGACCCGATCACGCTTCCTTGCGGCGTCAGGCTGAAGAACCGTCTCGTCAAGGCGGCGATGACCGAAGGACTTGGCGACGCGCAGAACCGGGCGACGTCTCGTCATGAAACGCTTTACCGAGCCTGGGCGAAGGGCGGCGCCGGCCTCCTCATCACCGGCAACATCCAGGTCGACCGGCGATATCTGGAGCGCCCCGGCAATGTCGCGATCGACGGCGCGCAAGACGCCGAGCAGCTGAAACGGCTTGAGGCTTACGCCGCGGCGGCGACAGGGGCGGGCGCCGACATCATGGCGCAGCTCAGCCACGCCGGACGCCAAACGCCGATTTACGTTGCGAAGACGCCGGTCGCGCCGTCCGCCGTTCCGCTGGCGCTCCCGGGCGGCCAGTTCGGCCGGCCTCGCGCGCTGACGCACGAGGAGATTCTCAACGTCATTGCGCGATTCGCGCACGCGGCGGCCGTTTGCAAGGCGACCGGGTTCAGCGGCGTCGAAATTCACGGCGCCCACGGCTATCTCCTGTCGGAGTTCCTCAACCCGAAGGCCAATCAGCGTACGGATGAGTGGGGCGGCCCGCTGGAAAATCGCGTGCGCCTCCTCTTGCAGACCGTCGCAGCCGTGCGCAAGAAAGTCGGATCGGGCTTTCCGGTCGCGGTGAAGCTCAATTCCTCCGACTTCCAGAAGGGCGGCTTCTCGTTCGAGGAGTGCCTTGAGGTCATCGATCGCCTTAACGAAGAGGGAATTGATTTCCTCGAAATCTCCGGCGGCTCTTATGAGCAGCCGGCGATGATGGACATGGAAGGGCTCGAACCCGCCGAGGAGAAACGCGCGTCAACCAAGGCGCGGGAAGCCTATTTCCTCGAATTCGCGGGCGAGGCGGCGCGCGTCGCGAGGATGCCGCTGATGGTGACCGGCGGGATGAGGAGCCGCGCGGCGATGGACGCGGCGCTCGCTTCCGGCGCGGTTGATCTTATCGGCATCGCGCGTCCGCTTTGCGTCGACGCCGACATTTGCGCAAGACTTCTATCCGGCGAAGCGGCGGAGGCGCCGCGCTATGAAACGTCGCTCCGTCTCGGCGACGGGTTCTTCGGTCCGAACTCGAAAAACGCCATGATGAAGGCGCTCAACGGCTTCGCCGCCATGGCGTATTTTTATGAGAATCTCTATCGGCTCGCGGACGGCAAGGAGACGAAGCCGTCAATGCCGCTCCTGCCGGCGTTCTTCCGCTTCCAAATGAACGAGCGGAAGGCGGCGCGGCGTCTCGTCCCGGTTTAAGACCGTTTCGCCCTGACGACCGCCGCGTCGAGCGCTTGAAGAAAGCGCGAGCGGTCTTCTCTCGAAAACGGCCTCTGGCCGCCGGCGGCAGTCGGATCGCCGGAGCCTCTGAGATCCTGCATGATGGCGCGCGTCGCGATCGCCGCGCCGATCGAGCTTGTCGTGAACGCTTTGCCGTTCGGCGCGACGACGGCGGCGCCAGACTTAAGACAACGGTCTGCGAGCAGAATGTCTCCTGTAACGACGATTGCGCCGGCGTCCGCGCGCCCCGCGATGAGATCGTCGGCGGCGTCGAAGGCGTCGCCGACGATCTCGCGCGCGATCAGCGGATGCTCCGGAATGCGAACGCCGCCATTGGTGACGACCGTGACGGCGGCGCCATGGCGAAGGGCGACCTTATAGACTTCCTCCTTCACGGGGCAGGCGTCAGCATCGACGAGAATGCGCGGCGTCCTCTGTCTGCGGGCTTGACCGCGGCGGCGACGACGAACAGGAGAGCGGACGCCGCGAGCATCGCTTCGCCGATGAAAGGCCCGAGATTGAGATAGAGGATCGCCGCATCGGCCGCAATGACAGCGCCGCAGAGCGCGAGGATGATGCGGCCCGCCGGCGCGAAGGCCGCAAGAAGCGCGATGATCGCGATGAAAATCCAGTGGGCCGTCGGGAATATCCAGAGCGGGACAAGGATCAATTTCAACTGCGGGTCAATGTCGCTCGCCGATGCGGTCTTCATCACACTTGCATAGCCGGAGCCGTGAAACGCCGCTGTCGCCCCGAGCAGTATCGAGCCCGCCGTCGCCGCCGACGCAAATGGCTTCATCGCAGTGCTTCCTTCGGGAAACGCCGCCCGCTTCTGCCACCTTTCATGTCGACAGCGTCATGCGGCGTCGTGTCATGCGACAATTGATCGGCATGTTGTTGACGCCGACGGCAATGCCGCGCCGCTAAAAAATAAGAACGGCCGCCCGTGTCGGGCGGCCGTGTTTCGCAGTACGAGGGAAATTCTAGGATGCTTTGCGGCGGCGGCGCGCGGCGAAGCCGAGGCCCGCAAGGCCCGAGAGAATGAGCGGCGCGGCGGCCGGAATCGGCACGGCGGCGACTTCATTGAGGTAAAATTGCGAGGGGTTCGAGCCGCCCCAGGCAAGCGTCAGCGCCGTCACCCCGGAGAGCGTCGCCGCGACAAGATTGGAAAACGTCCATTCGACGCCGTTCACAAGCAAGGTGAAGCTGCTCGCGTTGAGATCGAAATGCTCGGCGTCGGTGAACGAGAAGCCCGAAAGATCGACCGAGCGGCCGAAATCGAGGGTCACCGAATCGAACTTGCCGACATTGTCGGTGTTGTTGCCGAGCGAATTGTCACAGCCCGATCCGGGGCCGCCGACCAGGATGCAGGCGCCAAGGCCGCCCGGGCGTTTCAAGTATAACCCGTCAAGGTAGGGATTCCCGCGGCTTGCCGTGATGGTGACATTGAAGCCGCCGAAATTCTTGGTGTAGCCGTTGGCGATGCCGCCGGGGCTTGCCGCCGCTTCCGCGACGAAATCGATGACCGTCGCGTTCGAGACGGATACTGTTGCTGCAGCTGCGAAGACGGCTGCAACGAGATACTTCATGGCGCTTTCCCCATTGTACTAGGACTGACTGACGCAGCGAATCACCGCGATCCGCCGCATTGCTATTTCGTAACAGAGTCGCCACCCTTACGTAACGGTAAGGTTAGCGCGAGGCTACAAAATCGGTCGATGTTGCAAAACCTCCACAAACGGAAAGGGCTAATTGCATACGCCGAACGATTCCGGCGCTTGCTAGACGGTTTCAGCCGAAAAATGGTTAACGGGGATCATTTTCCTCAGCGAATTCTTGCAAAACCGGGTGCGGCTTTTCGGCCCGCAGGAGGCGCCGAACCCCCAGAATTCAGGCCTGATCGTAGCCGGCCTTGAGCCAGGC
>JACADX010000334.1 GCA_013389125.1 Parvularculaceae bacterium
ATCCTGAATCAGACGTTCGTTCGTCGCGTTGAAGGGTCGAGGCTGATCGAGATCACTGCAACCGCCCGCAACGCCGACCTCGCAGCGAGAATCGCGAACGGCCTGCCCGAGGTTTACGGCGAAATGCGCAGGCAGGAGCAGCGCCGCGATCGCCAGAAGAAGATCGAGCGCCTTGAAGCGCAAATCAAGAAGGCCGAAGCCAGCGTCTACAGCGCGAATATCGCGGTCGCCAAATACATGCGCGACAACAACATGCTCGGACCGGAGGCCGCGCAGGCCGTGCAAAGCCGCGTCTCCGCGCTCGAAGTTGCGCTCGCAAACACGGCGGCCGAAGGCGCTTCGCGCCGCCTCAACCAATTGCTTGACGAACAAAAGGCGATGCAGTCGCGGCTTTCCGAACTCGCCGTCACCTATGGGCCCGGCTATCCCGAAATCGTCGGCATGCAGCAGCGCCTTGCGGCTCTTGAAGCCGAAATTGCGGTTGAGCGGTCGCAGGTCGGCGAAACGGCGCAAGTGCGCCGCGACCAGGTCGATGCGACGTCGGCCGCGCTTTCGCAAGAAGTGCGGGCAATGCGCCGCAAGCACTTTGACGATCTTGAAGCGAACGCCGGCCTACAGAAACTCGAGCGGGAGGCGACGGCCGCGGCGGACGTAATGGATCTGCTGCTCGACAGATTGACGCGGGCGCAAAACGAGATTGGCGGCGATGTTCTTCCGATTGAAATGGTGACGCGCGCCATCGAACAGGAGCGGCCAAATGCTGGCGACATCCTCAAGAAGCTCGGCGTCGGCTTGCTCGGCGCGTGGTTTCTGGCGATCCTCGCCGCGCTCGCCGCGGAAGGTCTCGATAACAAAGTGCGGTCGGCCGATCAGGTCCGGGCGTACTTGCGCGCTCCGACTCTTGCGATGGTGCCGAAAGTCAACCCGCGCAAACTCGGACCAAACACGCTTCAGGCTTACCTCGAGAAGAACCCGTCCTCGGACTTCGCCGAGTCGATCCGCAATCTTTACCTCGAGTTGATGTCGCGAGGGCCGGCGGAGCGGCAACGGATCGTTGTCATCACCTCCGTCAGGCCGGGCGACGGGAAGTCGACGATCGCAAACGGGCTTGCGGCGATCGCCGAAGCGTTCTCCGTCTCGGCGAAAGTCATGGAGTTCGACAGGCGGTTCGAATTCGGGCCCGCGCGGATGAAGTCAGGCGTCGAGCTTGACGCCGGCGCGCGACCGCAAGGAAGCGCTGACGCAACGGATCGCGAAGCCTCCAAAGACAATCTGCCGGTGCAGCGATCCAAGGTGCGGCCGATTGACGATGCGACGTGGTCGGGGGAGCCCGCGCCGATGCTCCCGGCCCAGCTCTCCGACCTTAAGGATCGTTGGGGCCTCGTTATCATTGAGGCGGCGCCGATTCTGAAATCGAGGGACGCAAAGGCGCTTGCGGCGACGGCGACGGACGTCATCCTTGTTCTTGAGTGGGGCGGCGTCAGTCCGGGCGCGTTGCGCGCCATCAGAAAGGCGTTCGGCCGCGTCGAGATTGCGGCGGTTATCAACCGCGTCAACATGAAAGCTCATGCCCGGCGCGCTTACGGCGACACGATCGACTTCGCCGCAAAATACGCCTGAGCCTCGCGCGCCCGGCGCAATTCCTCAATCGCGCTCGACGATCCAAAAGACGCTTGCGCCTCAACCCAAAGCAGCCTCCTTTCGGCTTTTCGGGGCGTAACCGAGCGGCCTGGGTTCCGATCATGGTCGCGTTCGCCTCGGAAATGAGGCGCGTCATGCGTATAGCCCCCGCCAATGTCGCGAGGCTGGTCGACTGTGTTCGCTTTGCCGCCGCGTCGGCGCTTTCCGCAGGCTTGTTCGTCGGTTTCGCCGCAGCGGACGGCGATTGCGGCCAAGGGTTGAGATTCGAAGATGCTGAGATCAGCGTCGTCGTCGACGAGATCGCCCGGCGGACGGGCGCAAGGTTTATCCTTGATCCAGACGTCGCCGGTCGCGTGACGATTGCTTCAAGCGCAGCTGGAGGCCTTTGTCCGGAGGAAGCGCTCGGCGTCTTCCTTGAGGCGCTGCCCGCCTATGGGTTCGCAGCGACGCCGGTGACAAGCGGCGCTTACCGAATCGCCCCGGCCGCGGCTGGCGATGCCGCGCAATCCGCCCAATCGGCGACGGTCAATCCAAGCGGCGGCGCATCGGGTCCTGGCGCCCCCCGACAGGATAGCGCAGCGCCGGCGCTGACTGTCGCCCTGCCGCAGGCCGCGGTCGGCAAACAGGGCCCGAGCTCGCCGATAGCCGACGCCGATGCGGCTGCGGTCACGATGGAAAGCGTCTTCTTTGGCGCGCATCTCTCCTCTTACAGGACGCAGGCGTCCGCCATCGCAGGCTGGAAGGAGCTCCTGGCGCAATACCCCGTGGAGCTTGACGCGATGACCGCGAAACTCGCTCGGTTCAGCGATCCCGCCAAAGGCGATTTCGAGCGGATCATCGCCGGGCCATTCCCCTCTCGCGCTGAGGCCGCGAAATTCTGCGGCAGGCTGCACGGCGCTGGCGCCTATTGTGCGGTCATGCCGTTTTCCGGTCGGCCGCTGCCCGAATGAAGTTGCGCTAAGCAGCCCGCCGGCCGCGCGAAGCCGGCTATGAAAATACAACCGGCCAATCGCGCCAGCGCGCGACGGATTTGCAGTTCCCGGACGTTTTACTCGTGGGCGCGGCGAAATTCCGGGCCCCAAGGCTTTTTGACAAGTGCATGTGGATCGGCGCGGCGGCCAGTCGGCTGCGCGCTGATGACGGCAAGAAGCGGCGCCCCTCGAAGGCGGCCGAACGGCGCCGGTTGCGCCTGCGGCCCGCATGGAAAGCCGAAATTCGACGCGCCGCCGCGACGACGAAAGGCGCCCTTTCCCTCCCCTTTCCAAGGGGAGGGAATTCGGGCGCCGCGGCGGCGGACTGCGCGCGAACCTAGCGACGAGCGCTCAAGACCTCGGCGATGAGGCCGTCCCATTCGGCGGCGATCGCCTGGACCGAAAACCGTTTTGCGTATGCGGCGCCGTTTGCGCCCATTTGATTTCGCCGCTCCGGGTCGCGCATGAGCGTCGCCAAGGCGTCCGCAAGCGCGGGAATGTCTTCCTTTGGGACGATAATGCCCGCCGGGCCGTCGCGCCGCTCGGCTGTCGCTTTGTCATGTCCGAGCAGTTCCTTGGGCCCGTAATCGCAATCTACCGAAACGACGGCGACGCCCGCCGCCATCGCCTCCATGATGACGTTCGCCCAGCCTTCATAGTCAGACGTCAGAACCAAAAGATCAGCCGTCTCAACCCAGCAGCCCGGCTCGGCGGTGAGCCCCGGCAATTCAACCTGCGCCGCGAGGCCGAGACGCTTCACTTGCGCCTCAAGGGATTTCCGTTCTTTTCCTTCGCCCCAGATAACGAGACGCCATTCCGGGAAATCGCGAGCTATCAGCGCGAAGGCGTCTAGGAGGCGATCAAAGCGCTTTTGCCTGTCGAGGCGTCCGACCGCCGTCAACGTGCGGCCGTTTCGCCGCATGTGAAGGTCCGTAGGCAGATTGACCGGATTGCGGATAATCCGGGCGTTCGGCCGTTGGCGAGGAGGATAGTAATCGAGCGCGCCTTGCGTCATCGAGACCATTGCAGCGGCGCCGGGGAAGGCCAGCGCGCGCGCCGTTTCCCAAACAGGGCCGAATTTTTGCAGCCGCGGATTGTTCCGTTCGGAAATGACGACAGGAACGTCAAGTCCGGTCGCGGCGAGGATGGACATGACATTGGTCTTGGTCAGGAAACTAAGAATGATATCGGGTTTGACGTTCGCGATGGCGCGCCGCAACGCAATAATGCGTTCGCCGGTCTTCAAGATGGAGCGCATTCCCGCTAAACCGCCAGACGGAAGGCCAAGCCTCAAGTGAAGGACGTCGGACGCGAGCGCATAGTAAGGTTGCGCGGTCTCAGGCTCAAACGTCGCGATTCCGACTTCCCGACCGGCCGCCGCCCAATGATTGGCCAAGGTCGTGATGACGCGCTCCGCGCCGCCGGCGGTCAGCGTCGGCACCACGAATAGAACGCGGGGCGAGAATTGCGCCTGGTCCTCGCGTGCGGCGGTCCGTGCAAAATCGGAGGCGACGTCGGTCATGGGTCGAAATCGCCGCGGTCGACGAGATCTTTGTTGGGCGGCGGAGCTGTTCTTGGAGCGGCGGCTTCTCTCTTCGAGGCGGCGCGAAACATCGCGAGCAGCCCCGCGAAAAGGATCGCGCCCTGGATAACGTGCGCCGCATTCGCTCCCATCGGTCCAATCCGGGGCAACAGAACCGCCGCGGATATGAAGAAGGCGATGGTGGCGACAACGGCAAGCGCGAATACGGAAGACTCGCGTCCCATGCACAAAAGTCCCGTCCGCGTCACTGAACCGCAGAGCAAGAACGCGACGGCGAATATCTGCACCTTCAAGAGGGCGGCGGCGGCCGTGAAATCCTCGCCGGCGAGAAGCCGGACGACGGGATCGGCCAAAAACAGCGTCGCGAGGATTCCAAGTCCGCAGATCAGGACCAATAATGTTTCCGTCTGCGTCACGACGCGCTGAAATCCCCGGATGTCGCCTTTGGCCCAGAGCTTGGCGACGTCAGGAAAGACGACGGCCTGCACCTGCTGGCCGGCCTGCAGCGCGAACTTCGAAATGCGCTTGGCGATGTGGTAGACGCCGGCGCCGCCCGCGCCTGCGAAGGCTCCAACGAGCAGCGTATCAAGCTGCTGGGAGCTTGAACGGACCGACAACGAAAGATTCGCAAGAACCGAAAATCGCCAGATCTTTGGAAAGCGCCGACTGATCTTGCCGATTGGACGCCTCAGGAAATCGCGCGCGCCGATCTTGCCGAGCATCCCGTAGCCTGTCGCGATCAACAGGAGGTGGCCGAGGATATGAGTCGCCGTCCAAATTGCGAGGAATGCGATCAGGCCGCCGCCCATCAGCATCGCGGCGACGCAAAGGGCGAGGCGCACGCCCATGGCGACAACCTGGAAATAGGCGATCTCGCGAAACTTTCCAGTCAGCCGCAAGACGCCAGTCGGAACGCCGGTGACCGCGAAGAGCAGGACCGAGGCGTAAATGACGACGCCGATCACGGCGCCGTCCGACCAGCCGAACGCCGCCGCTCCCGCGTAAGCGAGCGCGCAGGCGAGCGCGAATCCGAAAATCGCCGCCCCGACGTCAAGAAAAAATGCGAACTTCAAAAGCGATCTCAAATCATCGAGCCTACCGGATTCATGGAGGTTCGCGCCGTAGCGGATGACCGGTTGCCAGCTTTGAAAGCTGCAGAAGCGTTCGATCGCCTGGACGAAAGTGACGATCAGCGCGAGCTCGCCGTAGCGCTCGACGCCCAGCGCGCGCGCGGCGATGGCGACGGTTCCCATGCTGACCGCCGCGGCGCCGAAGTTTCCCGCGAGAAGGTTCCCAATGTTCTTCAGGCGCCGACCAAAGCCCGTCTCGGAACGGATCTCGTCGACCGCGCGGCCGAATTTTTTCCAACTTTCAGCGAACGGTTCGATCACAGGCTTTCAGTCCCCCTCGGACGCCTCAATGCGGAATATTTGCGCCGCCGCAGAGCGTATGCAGCAAAAAACCGCCCTCGACGCAAATGCGGCGCTGCCGGGGGGCTGCGCTCCTCAGGCGTGCAGGAATGCGATCGGGGGGGGGGGGGGGGGGGGGGGGGGGGGGG
>JACADX010000146.1 GCA_013389125.1 Parvularculaceae bacterium
CATCGGCGCCGCGACGGGCGGCGCGGGCAAGGGCGCGGCGATCGGGGCGGCCGCCGGCGCCGTGATCGGCGGCGGCATTGGCGTCTATCAGGACCAGCAGCAGGCCAAGCTCCGCGAGCGCCTTGTCAACGCCGGCGTGCAAGTGCAGCGCGACGGCGACAACATCCATCTCATCATGCCGTCCGACATCACCTTCGACACGGCGCAGGCCGACATCAAGGACGGATTCTATCAGACGCTGAACGCCGTCGCCGAAGTCCTCGACGAATTCGACAAGACGACGGTCACGGTCGCCGGCCACGCCGATTCGCGCGGCTCTGATGAGTACAACATGGACCTCTCGCAGCGCCGCGCGATGTCGGTTTCCAACTATCTCGCCTCGCACGGCGTTGAGCCTGCTCGGCTTAAGGCGATCGGCTACGGCGAAACGCGACCCGTCGGCGACAACGCGACGACGGCGGGGCAGTCGATGAACCGCCGGGTCGAGATCACGATTGATCCCGTCGAAAGCGAATTTCAGGGCTGATCGACTGACGGGATCTGGAAAGCGCAAGCCGCCCGGGCAAAGTCCGGGCGGTTTTTTCGCGTACTTGTTCATGTCTCGTTAAGGCCCAAATTAAGCCATGCGAAACCGGCCCTAAGTAGTGTCTGGCGAAGGGTCCGATGGAGCGGCTAGTGAATTCTCGACAGCGCAGTTCGCGGTACGGTTTCGCGCTTCACTTCGTCGCCGGCGCGACGAGCGTCATTCTGCTTGTCACGTCGCTGGTGGCCGGCGTGCCGCCGTTCGTCGAATACGCGCTTGGCGCGTCGTTGCTCGTCGTGCTCATCTTGCATGCGCGAATGGGATTCGCATTGAGCCGTCTCCAGTCGGAGATCGAGATCATGCGGCGGCTTAGCGCGCGGTCGAAGGAAGCGTCGGCGGCCGCCGCGAGCAATGCCGCAAGCGCGCTCAGCGCCCCGGCGAACGCCTCCCTCAGCGAGAAGGACGCTTCGACCCTGGAGCGCGTCCGCGCCGCGATCGAAAACGGCAGGATCGATCTTTATCTGCAGCCGATCGTCAGCCTGCCGCAGCGAAAACCGCGATATTACGAGGCCTTTTCGCGCCTTCGCGACGCCGAGGGCAAGGTCCTCAAACCCGCCGACTATCTCAGCGCGGCGGAAGCGGCGAATCGGATCGGCGTCATCGACAACATGATCCTGATGCGCTGCATTCAGGCTCTGCGCGAACAGCGAAAACGCGCGCCGCGTCTTGCCGTCTTTTGCAACCTCTCGCCGGCGACGATCTACGACACGGACTTTTTCAATCAGCTGACAGACTACCTTGAAGCGAACAGCGATCTCGCCTCGAACCTCATCTTCGAATTCACCTATCCGGCGATCCAGACGATGCACCCGCGCGTCGAGGCGAATCTCAGCGCCATCGCGCGACGCGGTTTTGAATTCTCGATCGATCATGTCCACTCGATTGATCTTGACTGGGAAAGCCTTAGCGCGAGGAATTTCCGCTTCGCCAAGGCGCCGTCGGGCCTCCTTCTGGCGGCGGGGCGCGGCGATGAGGCGTCGGTGGCGAAGCTCCGCGCGTTCCGCAAGCGTCTGTCAGACGTCGGCGTCGATCTCATCGCAGAGAAGATCGAGTTTGAAAATCACATGCCTGAAATCCTCGCGCTCGGCATCGACTTCGGGCAAGGAAACCTCTTCGGGCCGGCGCGTCCGGCCGAGTTCTATCTCGGCGATGATGCGCCCGAAGGGGACCGGGCGGCGGCCTGAGCGGCGCTTGACCGGCGAGGCGGCGGCGAACTAGGCCATGCCGATGACGACGCTGACCCAGATCCGGGGGCTCTCGGAAATCGCCGATCGCTACGATGCGGTGCTTTGCGACGCATGGGGCGTCATCCATGACGGCGTGCGGGCGTTCCCCGGCGTTGAGCGCGCATTGAAGGAATTTCGCCGGACCCGCGGCCCGGTCGTCATTTTGACCAACGCGCCGCGCCCGAACGCCGTCATTCCGCCGCAACTCGATCGCATCGGCCTTTCGCGCGAGGCTTACGACGCCGTCGTCACGTCCGGCGACGCGACGCGGGCAGCGATCGAACGCATGGCGCCGGGCGCCGCTTACAAGCTTGGTCCCGACAAGGACGAAACGCTCTACAAGGGCCTCGACATCCGATTTGCGCCGCTGGAGGAGTCCGACTTCATCGTGTGCACCGGTCTTGTGGACGATGCGCGCCAGACGCCTGACGATTATGCGGATTTGCTCTCGCGGGCGGCGCGGCGGGGTCTTGCGATGATTTGCGCCAATCCGGATGTCGTCGTTCGGTGGGGCGGGCGTCTTGTCTATTGCGCCGGCGCGCTCGCTGAAGCTTACGAGCGTCTCGGCGGTCGCGTCGTCTACGGCGGGAAGCCCCATCCGCCGATCTATGATCTTGCGTTGGCGGCGATCGACGAATTCGCCGGCCGGCCGGTCGATCGGCGCCGCGTGCTGGCGATCGGCGACGGCGTCAAGACCGACATCGCCGGCGCCAATTTGAACCGTCTCGACGCGCTCTTTGTCGCGGGCGAGGGCGGCGTTAACCTCGGCGGCGGCGATGAAAGGGCGATTTTGGACGCTCTTTCCCGCGCCGGCGTTCACGCCGAATACGCCGCGAACGGACTTTCCTGGTGAGCGGCGGTTCCGTCATCGCGGCGATCGGCAATTTCGACGGCGTCCACCGCGGCCATCGCCTGCTGATCGCGCGCGTGGCGTCGCTTGCGGGCGAAAGCCGCCTGAAAACCGGGGCTGTCGTCTTTGATCCTCATCCGCGCCGCTATTTCCGCCCGAACGATCCGCCCTTTCTCATCACCACCGCGGCGCTGCGCGATCAGCTGCTGCGCGAGGCGGGCGTTGACGAGGTGATTTCGCTGAAATTCGATGCGGCCCTCGCCTCGCAGTCGCCCGTGGAATTCGTTCGCGACACGCTGAAAGGAAAACTCGGGCTCGCCGGCGCGGTCGTCGGCGCCGATTTCCGCTTCGGCAAAGGCAGGGAAGGCGACGCCGCTGGGCTCTTGTCGATTTGCGCAAGTCACGGGCTTCTCGCCCGTGTCATTGAGCCTCTTGCGGATAAGGGGCATTCCGACAAGATCGGATCGACGGCGATCAGAGAGGCGATCTTGTCCGGCGCGATGGATCGCGCCGCCGACATGCTTGGACGGCCGTGGAGCGTCAGCGGCGTTGTCGTAGCCGGCAACAGGGTCGGCCGGACGCTCGGCTTTCCGACGGCGAATCTGACTCTCGGCGATCTCATTGAGCCCCGGCGCGCGGTCTATGCGGTTCGCGCGACGCTTGACGGTCGGCGCATCGACGGCGTCGCGAATTTCGGCAGGAAGCCGACGGTCGGGTCGCACGCGACGCTGCTCGAGGTTCATCTCTTCGAGTTCAGCGGCGACATCTACGGCCGGGAGATCAAGGTCGACTTCATCGACTTCATCCGTGACGAAATGAAATTCGACGGTCTTGACGCCCTTAAGGCGCAGATCGCGGCCGACTGCGCCGCGGCGCGGCGGATGCTGTCGCGGTCAGAATGATCGCCCGCGGTCGGCGAGCGCCGCCCTGAACGACTGAAGGTCCGTCTTCGCCCGATCAAGCGCGTCGAGGAGCTTTGGGAGCTGATTCTCGAGGCGCGCGATTTCGCGGCGTCGGAACTCGATGTCCTGCCGCTCATGTTCGCGATCTTCATTGCTCATAGACGGCCTTGCGTAGCGCTTTTCCGCGACGCTCAAAAGGTAATGATGCTGGTCAAGATCAGCGACGGCGGTTTCATGCTCTCTCGCGGCGGTTTCCTGGGCTTTCTTCAATGCCGCCGCTTTTGCGCCGAGCCCGTATTCCTCAAGGAAGCCTGGCTCGGATTCCGGCGGACAGATCCCTTGATAGTCCGCGCCGGAAAGACCAGCCTCAAAACCGCCCTCTGGCGTGCAATAGGCCGCAAGGCCCTTCGCGCGCCCGGACTCATAGGCGGACATGTCGACCGCATAGCCCAGATCCGCGCAATCCTTGCTCCTTTGCTCGAAAAGCTTCGGCGCTGCGCCACGGCGCGCGTCCGCCTCGCCGAGCGCCGCCCAGTCGGCAGCGGTGCACTCGGCGGCGTTCATGCCGCCGGCGCAGCCGGCAAGCAGCGTCGCAAGAAGCGGCGTCAAAAGTCTCGTACAATCGCGCAACCCTGCCTGATGCATAGGCGGCTAGGATTGCGCGGGTCCGCCAGCGGTGGCAAGCGCTATCGGTCGCGCCTGCGAACGAAGAAGCGCCTGCGATCGGAGACCGGCGGTCGCCCAAAATTCGCCGAAATGGGCGAGGATGATCGGACCATGGACGCATTATGCGCCGGTTGGAGTTTCGCCATGTCGAGGTCGCGATCAAGTAGGTCCTGCCGCAGCCTTCTCCTCGCCGCCGCGCTGTCGACGACGGCCCTGGCGCCGGCCCCAGCCTTCGCAGGCGGCAAGCATCGGTACTACGATTACTACGGCTACGGCGGCTACCATGATCGCGGCTATTATGGCCACAATCGTTATTACAACTATCATCACAAGCGGCGCGGCCATATCAGCGGCGGCGAAGCGGCGCTGATCGCCGCCGGGATCATCGGCGGCGTGATCCTCATCGACCGCGCGCTCGATGATCGCGACCGGCGTTATGACGATCGATACGATCCGCGATACGAAGACCGGTATGATCGTCGCTACGACGATCGCTATCGTCGGCGGTATTCGGACGGGTATTATTATCAGCGCGACGACCGCGACTATGACGACGGCCGGAACGCCGGGCGCACTTATGATCGCGGATTCGAGGACGGCTATTCGGCTGCGCGCGACGACGGCGAACTCGACGAATTGCTGCTCGGGGACGGCGATCGCGGCGCGGGCGCGCCGGCGAGCCGGCCTGTTTTCGCCGATGCCGCCTTCCGCGAATGCGTCGCTGAAACCCGCGGCGCTGCGGGACAGGGCGGCCTCAGGGTCGCGATGCCGGCCTCTCCCGATCGGCTTGAGGAGCTCGCCGACGGTTCGGTTCGGATGAGCGCGAGCTTCCGCACCTCGAACGGCCGCGGCGAGCAGTGGACAAGGCGTTTCGTCTGCGAGGCGGACGATCAAGGCGTCCGGTTCTTGCAAGTCGACTAGCGGCGGACGTTCTGCTAGAAGCGCCGCATGGCGCTGATCGGCATTTTCTCGACGCTGGGCTTGGGCGCGCGAATTAGCGGCCCGCACCGCCCGTGACCGTTCGCTCAGCTTGACGGGGGGCGCGGCTGCGGGTTTCTCCTCATCCCCGGTAACCCATTCGAGAAAGATCAATCGATGCCAAATGCGTCTCGAGACGGCGCATCGCCCGACGGCGCGAAACCGGAAAGCGCGCCGCGCGATTACAAGTCGACGCTGTTCCTGCCCGAAACCGATTTTCCGATGCGGGCCTCCCTGCCGCAGCGCGAGCCGGACTTCCTCAAGGCCTGGGAGGCCGCCGACATTTACAGCCAGCTCCGAAAAGCGTCCGCGGGCAGGGCGAAATACGTTCTCCATGACGGACCGCCCTACGCCAACGGCCATCTTCACATGGGCCATGCGTTTAACAAGATCCTCAAGGACTTTGTCGTCCGCTCGCGCCAGATGATGGGCTTTGATTCCAACTACGTGCCCGGTTGGGACTGCCACGGCCTGCCGATCGAATGGAAGGTCGAGGAGGACTATCGCGCGCAGGGGAAGTCGAAGCGCGAAGTCCCGGTGCCGGAGTTTCGCGCCGCCTGCCGCGCCTACGCCGAGAAGTGGGTTGCGATCCAGCGCGAGGAGTTCAAGCGCTACGGCGTCGTCGGCGACTGGAACGATCCGTACACGACGATGGCGTTCGAAGCGGAGGCGGCGATCGTCGCCGAGTTCCTGAAATTCGTCGACAAGGGCCTCGTCTATCGCGGGTCGAAACCGGTGATGTGGAGCCCGGTCGAACAGACGGCGCTCGCCGAGGCGGAGATCGAATATCACGACCACACGTCGACGACGGTGTGGGTGAAGTTTCCGGTCGCCCATCCGTTAGGCGTTTTTCTTCGAGGTGCGCAGAAAGATAATGTCATCGAAGCGGGCGGTGCGTCAGTAGTCATTTGGACAACGACGCCGTGGACGATCCCCGGCAACCGCGCCATCTGCTTCGGGCCGAAGATTTCCTATGGCCTTTATGAAGTGACGGCGATGGAAAAAGTCGTCGATCCGAAGACCGGCGCTGAACTGACACCCTGGACGAAAGTCGGAGAAAAACTCATCGTCGCCGATCGGCTTTGGAATAGCGTTAAGGCCGCATCAAAGGTCGCGGAGGCGACGCGTCTCGGCGAAATCAATCCGCATGAACTTAGATGCGCCCATCCGCTCAAGGGCTATCATGGCGGCTATGAATTTGATGTGCCCCTGCTCGCCGGCGATCACGTCACCGACGACGACGGCACGGGCTTCGTGCACACTGCGCCGGGGCACGGACAGGAAGACTATATCGCCTATGTCTCGGCCTTCGGGACCCAGGTCGAAATTCCGCATACGGTCGATGAATTTGGAGCGTTCACGAATGAAGCGCCCGGCTTCGAAGGCAAGAGGGTCCTCGTCCTTGAAGGCAAGAAGGCGGGCGAAGACGGCGACGCCAACAAGGCCGTCATCGACGCGCTCATTCAGCACAATGCGCTGCTGGCGCGCGGACGGCTGAAGCACTCTTACCCGCATTCGTGGCGCTCGAAGGCGCCGGTCATTTTCCGCAACACCCCGCAATGGTTCATCGCCCTCGACAAGAAGAAGCCGGACGGCCGAACGCTTCGCGACGACGCGCTCGCCGCGATTGACGCCACGACTTTCACGCCGGCCTCAAGCAAGAATCGCCTGCGGGCGATGATCGAGGGCCGACCCGACTGGCTTGTCTCGCGCCAGCGCGCCTGGGGCGTGCCGATCGCGATCTTCGTTCATCGCAAGACGGGCGAGATCCTCAACGATCCCGAGGTCAACAGACGCATCGTCGAAGCCGTGAAAGCGAAGGGCGCCGACGCCTGGTTTGAGACGCCCTCGCAAGTTTTTCTCGGCTCGGCGGGCTCCGACAACGAATTCGAGAAGATCGAAGACATTCTCGACGTATGGTTTGATTCAGGGTCGACGCATTCTTTCGTGCTCGAAGGCCGCAAGGATCTGAAATGGCCGGCCGACCTCTACCTTGAAGGCTCCGATCAGCATCGCGGCTGGTTTCATTCCTCGCTCCTCGAAAGCTGCGGCACGCGCGGGAGAGCGCCCTATGACGGCGTCCTGACGCACGGCTTCGTTCTCGACGAAGAGGGGCGCAAGATGTCGAAGTCCCTCGGCAACGTCATCGATCCCGCCGATCTGATGAAAGAATACGGCGCCGACATCTTGCGCATCTGGGTCGCAAGCTCCGACTATTCGGATGATCTGAGGATCGGCAAGGAGATCATGGGATCGGCGGTCGACGCCTACCGCAAGATCCGGAACACGATCCGCTATCTTTTGGGGGCGCTCGCCGGCTTCTCCGAAACCGAGAACTCGCCGCGCGAGAAATTGCCGGATCTCGAGCGATACATGCTGCATCTCGTCACGACGCTCGATCAGGAGGTGCGCGAAGGTTACGACGCCTTCGATTTCAAGGGCGTCTGGCGCAAGGTCTTTGATTTCGTGACCCTTGATCTTTCCGCATTCTATCTCGATATCCGCAAGGACAGCCTCTATTGCGATCATCCGGCATCGGATCGTCGCCGCGCGACGAGGACCGTGATCGACGTCGTGTTCGATCATCTGACGGCGTGGATCGCGCCCATCCTCGTCTTCACGACGGAGGAGGCCTGGGGCCATCGCCACGGCGCCGACAAGGGTTCGGTCCATCTGCGCCTGCTGCCGGCGCCCCGGCCCGAATGGCGAAGCGACGCGCTCGCCGCCCGGTGGGAAAAGCTCCGCGACATCCGCCGCGTCGTCACCGGCGCCCTTGAGGTCGAACGGCGCGAAAAGCGCATCGGCGCGAGCCTTGAAGCCGCGCCGGTCCTTTATCTTCGGGACCGCGCGATTGCGGCCGAAGTCGCCGGGGCCGACCTCGCCGAACTCTTCATCTCCTCCGACGTCAGGATCGAAACCGGCGACGGGCCCGCGGACGCCTTCAGGCTTCCCGAGGTCGACGGCGTTGCGGTCGCGGTCGCTGAAAGCGCGCATAAGAAGTGCCAGCGCTGCTGGCGGTACGTCGGAGACGTCGGCGCGAGGAAGGATCATCCCGACGCGTGCGGGCGCTGCGCCGACGCCGTCGACCGCCTCGACGGAAAAATCGCATGACGGTGAGCGTTGCAGCCCTGCGGGAAAAAGCGGCCGGCTGGTTCGCCGAGGCGCGGGCCAATCCGCTGTTTCCGTTCGGCCTCGCCGGCGCCGCCGTGATCGCCGCGCTCGACCAGGCGACAAAGTACTGGGTCGTGCGCGTCCTTGATCTGCCGTCGGCGCTGAAGCCGTGCGATCTGAAGCCCGGCGAATTCTGCAGACAGATATCCCTGTCGCCGGTCTTCGATCTCACCTATGTCGAAAACCGCGGCGCGAGTTTTGGAATGATGGCGGGAGGAATGGCCTCGCGCGTTTTCCTGTCGTCGATCTCGATCGCGATCGCGACGATCATGATTGTCTGGCTCGGCCGCTTGAAGCGCCGGTTCGCGGCGGCGGGGGCAGGGCTCATCATCGGCGGCGCGCTCGGCAACCTATGCGACCGGGTCCGTTACGGGTACGTGGTCGATTTCCTCGACTTTTCGGGCCTCATGTTCCCCTGGGTCTTCAACGTCGCGGATATGGCGATCAATGTCGGCTTCGCCTGCCTTATTCTTGACGCCCTTCTCCACAAGGATGGTAAAGCGGCGAAATAGGCGTCTTTGCGCCGCGCTGCGGCGGGGGCTATATAGCCCCGAATTCAAGCGGAGCAGTCGCGTCATGAAATCGGCTTTTCTCTTTTCCGGCCTCGCTGTCGTCGCGCTCGCGGCGAGCGGCTGCGCCGGCATCGGCAAGGCGCTTGGCGGCGGCAAGAGCCCTCCCGACGAATTCGCCATCGCGACCAAGGCGCCGCTCGTCGTGCCGCCGGATTACGCGTTGCGTCCGCCAAAGCCCGGCGAATCGCGACCGCAGGAACTGACTCCCTCGCAGCGGGCCCAGCAGGTGCTTCTCGGCGACACCTCCGCCGCTCCGCCGACGGGCGGCGAGCAGCAGCTTCTCGCGAAAGCGGGCGCGACGACCGCCGACCCCAATATCCGCACCATCCTCGCCGCGGAAAGCGGCGGCCGATCCGATAAGGATCGCAGCTTCGCCAACCAGCTGATGTTCTGGAAATTCGTCGGCGGCAAAGTCGACGATGCGGCGGCGCCGCTCAAGGTCGACGACCCGGCGGCGTGGCACGCCGAGCGCACGCGCGCCATTGAAAACGTGACCGGCGAAGGCGCAAAAGTCACGATCAAGAACGACGACGCGCTCGAGCTTCCCGGCGTCTTTTAGGAGCGCTGACGATGCGCCGTCTGATGACTGCGCTCTTTGTATTCGCGACGGCCTGCGCTTCGCTTGAAACCGTCCATAAGACGCCAGGCCGCGATATTGTCGCCGCGCTTCTCGTCGTTGATCTCCAGTGTCGCGACACGGCGGAAAAAAAGTGCGATCCCGCCGAGCAGCCGAAGGAAATCCGCATTTCGGCTATCGACTGCGAGGCGCTGCCGCTCCGGCCGGCGACGCGCGAGCGGGCGCATGCGGCCTGCGCGTTTTCGGGCGAGATCGTGCGCGTCAATGGAACGGCGTCGCCGCTTCTCGAGACGGTGCGGGAATTCTCGCTTGTCGAGCTGACGCCCGGCGTTCGCGTCCCCGAAAAGGCGTGGACGCTGGTTCCAAATCGCTGAGCGGCGATTGTCCGCCCGCGGCGTCGCGGCGCGTCTGCGACGAGTCGGACCGCCGGCGCGGCCTGCGACGGAAAAGCGTCGGAATCCGCAATTCGATCGCCAAGGCGCGCCTCCAGCCATAATGCGTGAGGCGAAATCGGAGCGCCGCGCGGATCGCGGCCCTTCCCGCCATTCGACGCGCAGCGCTGGCGCCGAATTCCCAGAGCCTCATCGATCAGACCTGAGAATGAGGTCGGATCAGGCTCTTGATTATTCGGGGTCGCGCTTTCGGCCGATCAGCCGGACCCGTTTGACCTGAAAACGCACGAGAGCTTCGCGCCAAGATTCGGAATCATGGCGCTCGCTCTAATCCTTGTTTGCCGCGGCGTTTACGCGCTGAACCGCGCACGCTTCAGCGCAGCAGCTCTAGCGTTTCCGTGGTCGGCGCATGCCGGCGAGCGCGGCCGCGCCGGCCGCAAACAGGAATATCGCCGGCGGCAGCGGGATCGGCGCTGTCGGGGAGAACGACACCGAGAAAAGCGGAAAGCCGGCGTTCCGCATTGTCGACGCGATGCTTGCGAGTGCGAAAGAGGTATTCGGAACGATAATGACGCCGCCATTCCCCGGCGGCGGATCGCCAAAACCGGACAAGGCCAGCGGGCAGGCGAAGGGGGTCAGCCGGCAACCGGCGGCGTTTGAGGTCATCGCGGTCGACGCGACGAGATAGGTCAGCGTCTTCGTCTCGCCCGGCTGAAAGACGCCGAGGCTGAGATTGAGAAGAAGCGTTTCGTCCCAGACGAAGAGATTGCCGTTCGCAGGATCAGGGCCGAAACCGGCGAGCGAAAAGCCCGGGCTGAAGGTCGCGCTCATGCCGGTATTGTCGACGAGGAGCGAACCGCCGAAGAGCACCGTCCCGTCATTGAGCGTCGCCGAGAAATCGACCGCCGCACGCTCGCCGGGCTTCACCGCCGGCGTACCCGAAAGAAACGCCGCGCAGGATTCGATCGCGGTTCGCTGGCAGGACGGATCGGCGAAATTCGGATTGGCGATGCCGGTCGCGCCGGCGAAGATGAGGGCGCCGAGCGATCCCCGGCTTTCGACGCCGGTGTCGTTCGTAATCTGCAGCGTGACGATGACGTTCGACGCCGCCGACGCTTTTCCCGCCGCCGCCGCGCCGGCGAGGTAAAGGAAAGGATCGGCCTGACCCTGGCCGATGACCGAGGACCAGTTGAACTGCGGATCGTTCACCTGCCCGACGCCGCCGACCGGAAAATCCGTGAATGTCGCCGTGTTCTGGCCGGCGCTTCCTTGACCCGAAAAATTGAAGGTCGTGACAACGGCGGCCTCAGCGGCGCCCGCAATCGCCAGCGCCGCGGACGCGGCGGCGATTAATAAGCGAAATCGCGTCATGACCTTCCCCGGAGCCCGCACGAATGGAGCATGCGCTCTGGCGGTATTTTCCGCAAGCAGCGTTGTCGTGAAACGCCCGCGCTCGCGACCGTTATTCAACGGCGACCGCGCATTTGTCCGACATTTCCC
Organism: Parvularculaceae bacterium; assembly: GCA_013389125.1. GTDB lineage: Bacteria > Pseudomonadota > Alphaproteobacteria > Caulobacterales > Parvularculaceae > Amphiplicatus. The sequence goes on from JACADX010000146.1 coordinate 11,418, forward strand.
GGAAATAGGGGTCCTCGCCGCCAAGATTCGCCTCAAGAATTTTCAACCCCGCCGTGCAATGGCGGCTTCCTTCCGCGCGTTTGCCCGCCTTGGCGAGAATGACGCCGCGATAGACGTCGAGATCGCCGAAATCGAATCCGCCCGGCTCGAAGTTCTTCGCGTAAATGCGTTGCGCGCGGTCAATCGATTGGATGGCGCGCAGATCATCGCCAGCGTCGGAATAGGCGGCCGCGAGATAAACAAGCGTATAGCCGAGATCGTAATAGCTCGGCCCGTACGCCGCCTCGAACCCCGCGGCCGCGGATTCAAGCGCCGAAATCGCGCGTTGAGGCTCTCCGGCCGCGATGAGCATCGTGCCGTAAAGTTTGCGGGCGTTCGCAAGGTCCGGATGGTTCGCTTCAAGGACGGTCTCATAGACGTCGAGCGCCGTCTTCATCGTCGCAATCGCGGCGGCGACCGCTTTCGATTCGAATTCCGCATAAGCGATATTGTGCGTCGCCTTCGCCGTCAGGAGGTGGCGTTCGCCGTAAAGCTGGCGGAAGAGGGAACGGGCCCGGTCAAGATCGGCGCGTCCCGCCGCGAAGTCCCGCATCGCGACGAGCATGAGACCGCGATTGGTGGCGATCCGCGCCGCTGCGGCGACGGATTGCGGCCGCGCCGGGTCAATGAGCGCGAGCGCTTCGGAGTAATATTTTGCGGCCTCGACGGGCCTGCCTGACAGATATTCAAAGAGCGCGCGGTTCTCGGCGAGCCTCATCTTGAAGTCGCCGGTCCTTTCGGCGCTGATCGACCCCGATGATGCGGCGCCCGCGACTTCCGATTCAAGGCGGTCGAGACGCGCCTTCGCCGCATCGAGCCGCCGGCGCTGGAGGTCGATCGACGCGAGCTGCGCTTGGCTCGAGAGGCGATCGGTCATCGCCGCTTCCGGGATAGCGGCGGCGAGAGTCAAGAGGCGCTCCGCTTCGTCGATGTCGCCGAGATTTTGATAGACGCCGCCGAGCGCTTCATAGAGCTTGGCCTGCGTCTCCGGCTGGCCGCGAAGGTCGGTTTCGATCTGCCTCGCGCCGCGCTCAAGGATTGTCAGCGCCGTGATGGTCTTTGGATTTTCCGTCGCCGGATTGGCGAGCTTGTAGACGGACACGAGATAATTGAGCGCGGCGGTCGCCGTGTCGCGCTGGCGCTCGGCGTTGGCGCGCTCGGCGGTCGCGATGTTGCGCTGCATTCGCGCCTCGTCGCGCTGGACCATCGCGAATACGAAGAGGCCGGCGAGCGCCGCTGCGACGCCG
>JACADX010000366.1 GCA_013389125.1 Parvularculaceae bacterium
ACGGTGACGCAGCGCGCGCGGGGGACGCCCTCTCTTTCGAGGGCGACGAGCGCGGTCAAGGCGCCGAACATCGCATAGCCGTCGTCGGCGCCGCCGCGCCCGTAAAGCCGGTCGTTCTCGATGACGGGCTGCCAAGGGCCCTTGCCCGGCGCCCAGCCGGTCATCTCCGGCTGCTTGTCGAGATGGCCGTAAAGGAGGACCGTCTCGCCGGAAACGCGGCCCGGCGCATCGATGACGATGAGCGGCGTCCTCCCCTTGGCGCGCATCACCTCGATCGTCGCGCCGGGAAGCTCCTTCAGCTTTCCGCGCGCGTAAGCCTCGAACATCGTCACCGCCTTTTCCATATGGCCGAGCCTTTCCCATTCGGGCTCGAACATCGGCGACTTGTTCGGAATGCGGATGTAGTCGACCAAGGTCGGCGTCACCTCCGCGCGCCAGGTTTTTTCGACGAAGGATCTGAGGTTCTTATGCGCGAGGGGGGGCATGGCGGGCTCCGTGACTCTCGAACGGATGACTCGATCGCCGCGCCGTTCCGCGGCAATTTAGCGGTTGCGCGCCCTCGATGTCATCCAAGTTGCGCTTTTGTGGTTCGAAGACCGTCTATCAGTCGGCGGTTAGCGACCCCTGGAGGGCCTTGAGCGCCCGCCAGTGATTTTGCGCCGCAAGATCGGCCTGCTCCGGCCAGGATTCGACGGTCCAGAGGTCGGCGGTCGCGCCGCCGGCGCGCATGACTTGCAAGATCTCGGCGGGCGTCATGGCGGCGATTGTCGCAAAATCGCCTGCGCCGGCGCGATGAAGCGCGTCCGCCGCCGCGCTGTCGAGGCCGGCGATGATCAAGAGATCGTTCGGACCTTCGATCGGAAAGCCTTCCGCTTTCGCGGCGGCGACATCGATTGTCGTTCCTGCCACACCCGCGTCCGGGGATTGCGCGTCGTTCGCCGGTTCCTGCGACGCGCCGTCACGGCGGCGAAGCGCGCGTTCGATATCGTCGAAGCGGCGTTCGAGATCGCGCAGGCGCCGATCGCGATCCTCGGCGGCGCGCCGCTGAAGATCGAAGATCCGTCTGCGCAGTCCCGGAACGAGGCCCGCCTCCTTTTCGAGCGCGCGGATCTTCGCGACGTGCACGGGATTGTCGACGAGACGCTCGACGATCCTCTCGACCGGCCTTTCGATGATTTCCGGCGGACGCCGTTCAAGCTCGTCGATCCGGGCGCGAAGACCGGGAATGACGTCCGCTTCCTCTTCAAGGCGCCGGATGCGCGCCAGGTGCTCCGGATTGTCGATCGGGCGCTCGACGATTCGCTCGACGGTTTCCGGCGCACGCGCCTCAAGCTCGGCGATTTTCGCCTTGAGGTCCGGAATGATCGCGACTTCCGCTTCGAGCGACTGGATGCGCGCGACGTGCTCCGGATTGTCGACCATGCGTTCGACGATTTTCGGCGGTTGCGATTGAAGCTCGGCGATCCTCGCCTTCAGGTCGGGGATCCGCGCGGCGTCTTTTTCGAGCGACTGCAGGCGCGTCATCGTCGCCGTATTGTCAAAGGGCCGCTCGATCATTTTCACGACCGGCTTTTCAACGATTGTCGGCGGCCTCGCCTCGAGCTCCGCGATCTTTGCGCGAAGCCCCGGAATGAGCGCGACTTCGTCCTCAAGGGACTTGATGCGAAACACATGCGCCGCGTTCTCGGCGGCGGGCGCGCTCGCCCGGTCCTGATCCCCGCGAAGGCGTCGCACGAGCTGCTCGCCGCCCCAAAAGAAAAGCGCGCCGACGACGATCCACAAAATCGCGAAGACCCAATCCATCGGAACCACCGGGCGCATTTCTCCGGCCAATATGAAACGCGCAGACGCGGACCCATTCAAGCGCCGTTCCAGCGCAAGCTCGCCCGACGCGCGCATTTCTCGCCTCCGGAGAGAATTGCGAGGCTGAAAAAGGAAAAGGCCGGGATCGCTCCCGGCCTTCCCCCATGACGGCGCAATCGCTTACGCCGAATAATACATCGCGAATTCGACCGGATGCGGGGTGATCTCGAAGCGCTTCACCTCCGAGGTTTTGAGTTCGATATAGGCGTCGATCTGATCGTCGTTGAAGACATTGCCTTTTTTCAGGAAGGCGCGGTCGCGGTCCAGGCTGTCGAGCGCGTCGCGAAGGCTCGCGCAGACATGCGGGATATCCTTCAATTCCGCCGGCGGCAGGTCGTAAAGGTCCTTGTCCATCGGCTCGCCCGGATGGATGCGGTTCTCGATGCCGTCAAGTCCCGCCATCATCAGCGCGGCGAAGGTGAGGTAGGGGTTGCCGGCGGGATCGGGGAACCGCACCTCGATGCGCTTGCCCTTGGGCGAGGGGACCCACGGTATGCGGATCGACGCCGAACGGTTTCGCGCCGAATAGGCAAGGAGGACCGGCGCCTCATAGCCGGGCACGAGGCGCTTATAGGAGTTCGTCGTCGAATTCGCGAAGGCGTTGATCGCGCGCGCGTGCTTGATGATGCCGCCGATGTAGTAAAGGCAGGTCTCGGAAAGGTCCGCATACCGATCGCCGGCGAAGAGCGGCTTGCCGTTCTTCCAGATCGACTGGTGAACGTGCATGCCCGAGCCGTTGTCGCCGAAGACGGGCTTGGCCATGAACGTCGCGGTCTTGCCATAGCCGGCCGCGACCTGATGAATGATGTACTTATAAAGCTGCATGTTGTCGCCCATCTTCACGAGATTGGCGAACTTCATGCCGAGTTCGTGCTGCGAGGGCGCGACCTCGTGATGGTGCTTTTCCGGCTTCAATCCGAGATCGCCCATGATCGACAGCATTTCGGTGCGCATGTCCTGCGCCGAATCGACCGGCGGCACCGGGAAATAGCCGCCTTTGGGTCCGGGCCGGTGGGCGAGGTTGCCGCCTTCATAGGCGGTCGAGGAATTATAGGGCCCCTCGTCGGAGTCGAGCGAGAAGCCCATATTATGCTGCTCGGTCGACCATTTGACGTCGTCGAAGACGAAAAACTCCGCCTCCGGACCAAAATAGGCAGTGTCGCCGATTCCGGTCGACTGGAGATAGGCCTCCGCCGCTTTCGCCGTCGTTCTCGGATCGCGGCTGTAAGGCTGGCCGGTCGCCGGATCGAGAATGTCGCAGATGATCGACAAGGTCGGCTGCGCGAAGAACGGATCCTCAAACGCCGTCGCAGCGTCCGGCATCAAGATCATGTAGCTTTCGTTGATCGCCTTCCAGCCGGCGATCGACGAGCCGTCGAACATCGTTCCTTCCTCGAAAAGATCGCTGTCGACGAGGTCGCGGTCGAAAGTGACGTGTTGCCATTTGCCGCGCGTGTCGGTGAAGCGCAGGTCGACGAAGCGGATGTCCTTGTCCTTGATGCGTTTAAGGACGGCGTCAGCAGATGACATTTGGCGAAGCTCCTTCCTCGGGTTGCGGCGTGAGCGCCCGAGGCGGGGGGTGGCCCCCGCACAGGGGCTAACGAATATGTGACCTTGAGATGACGGCCCGGCGGGGCCGAAATCAACAGGAATTTTTGCAGTGCAATATAACAGCGCGCATTTCGCTATAAAATCGCCGGCAGATAGCAGAATCGGCGCTTTACGGGCTGGCTTGCGCTATATCGCGTCTTCGCCGGCTTCGCCGGTGCGAATGCGGACCGCGTTTTCGATCGTCGAAACGAAGATCTTGCCGTCGCCGATTCGGCCCGAGTGAGCCGCCGCCTGGATCGCCTCGACCGCCCGGTCCGCGAGCGCGTCGGTCGTCACAATTTCGATTTTCACTTTCGGCAGGAAATCGACGACGTACTCGGCGCCCCGGTAAAGCTCGGTGTGGCCCTTCTGGCGGCCGAAGCCGCGGACGTCGGTGACGGTCATTCCCTGGAGGCCGATTTCCGAGAGCGCCTCCTTCACGTCGTCGAGCTTGAACGGCTTGATGATGGCTTCGATCTTCTTCATGGGAGACGGCTCGCGCGGGCGTTGGCGAATGATCAACGGTTCTTGAGGAGCAAGTCAACTGATCCCCCCGTACATTCTTCTTTCCGCCGCCGAGACGCGCGCCGTCGAGGCCGTCGCCGTGAA
>JACADX010000052.1 GCA_013389125.1 Parvularculaceae bacterium
CGCTCCTTAAAAGCGGCTTTCAACGGTTCCTCGCCGGCACGCAGATCACGTCTCCTGAACTCCGCGCGGCCGTCTTTGCGCCCGATTTTGTCCGTCGCTGTGAGCGCCCATTCGCGGATTTTGAGAACGAATATTTCCAGGATCCGGAATGGCGGCGTCAATCGATGCTGCAGCAGTTCATGCTTGGCGATTTAACCGTCCATATGCCGTCCGCCCTGCTTGGCCGGCTCGACCGGACGAGCATGGCGCATTCGCTCGAAGCGCGAGTGCCCTTTCTTTCGCACAAGTTCGTCGATTGGAGCCTCACGGTTCCGATGGAGTTGAAGGCGCGCGGCGCCGGCAAATATGTTTTACGCGAAGCGGCAAGGCCGTGGCTGCCACCGGGGATCCTTGAGCGGAAAAAGCAGGGATTTCAGATGCCGCTGGCGGACTGGTTTCTCGGCGACTTCAATGAATTCGCGCGCGAGGCCTGGAGTTCGAGCGGCGCCGCGGGCGCCGGCTTTCTTCAACCGCGCGCCGTCGACCGATTGTTCGATGAGCACCTTATGGGCCGGGCCGATTACGGCAAGCTGCTCTATGCGATCACCATGTTCAGCTGCTGGTGGCGCAATGTTCGCGCGAAGGCGACAACGCCGGCAGCCGTCGTCGCCTGAACAGGTTCAGACTTTGCGCGCGAAGTAATCAAGCGCCCTGTGGAGACCCGAGGCCCCAAGCCGACGGCCGCGGAGGCTTTTGAACAGCTTTTCCAAGGGTCCGCGCAGCGCGCCGTCGATGCGCTCGCGCGTCCGGTCGAACATCCATGCGGCGAAGTCGGCTTTTCCGTAGGTGAGCAGAACGAGGATGATCTTTAGGGCGAGAGATTCGTCGCCTGACGAAATTCGGTCCATGAGCTGCGCATCGTTCTTGAAAAAGAGCGCGTCGCAAAACGCAATGCGGCCGGCCCTGTCGCCCATGCCGAGCCCGGGATTTACGACGCCGAAGCTGTTCTTGTGGCGATAGCGCTTGATGCGGCCGACATCGATCAGGTCAAATCCGCCGCTGCGCATCAGCTCGATAACGGCGTCAAACGGGCGCAGTCCGACATACCGTTCAAGGAACGACACCTCGACCTCAGCGAGGAAAATGCTGCCGGCGAGCGCCTCGCGCGCGCCGGACAAAATGGCGAATTCGCCCCCCTGGACGTCGATCTTGAGAACGTCGAGCGCGATCCCGTTCTTTTCCATCACGCGATCAAGCGAATCGGTCGGAACTTCCAGCGTCGAGACAATTTCGGTGTGGTCCGGCTTGTCCCAAAAGCGGGCGAGGAGCGGCGCGTTCGGCAGCAAGGCGGAGGTCATGCTGACCCGCTTGGTGACGTGAATTGTCGCTTGTCGAGGCCCCTCCGCGAGGGCGACTGGAAAATAACGGTCGCGTTCGCTGCCGACAGACTGATCGAGCGGATCGAAAAGCACTGCTGACACGTTGGCGCGAATTGGCGTCCACCGGCGATGCAGCCCGCCCGCCGATCCGATGTCGGCCAGCATTATCTGGAACGACGCGGGCAGCCTTGTGGCGATCGGAGAAAGTCTGCTCATATGTTCAATCACCACGAATCGGAACCGGCGCGCCGCGCGCGGTTTTCAGAATTGGAAGGTTGGTCGCGACGCAGACGGCGAAAGGCGGGAGAGACTTCGATGATCGTTTATCGCGAGGAGGGACGCTCCTTCAACGCGAATTGTGCAAGGATCGGCGGATCGAAGCGGGACTTAAGTCGATGACGAACAAACGCGCCGCTCCGCTTTTGCTGCTGGCGGCCGCGGCGGCGTCCTGCGCCGCGGCGAAACCGCAGCGACCGTCGCCCTGGGCGGCGTCCAATCCGGACTGGATTGAGCGATTTGAGCCTTTCAAGGTCCACGGGTCGGTCTATTATGTCGGAACGCGCGGCCTTTCGAGTTTTCTGGTTGCGACCCCAAGTGGGCATATCCTCGTTGACGGCGGTCTGCCGGAGAACGCGCGGGTCATTGCGGATAATGTCAGATCGCTCGGGTTCGATGTTCGCGATGTGAAGTATCTTCTCAACAGCCACGCCCACGTCGATCATTCCGGCGGCCTCGCGAGGCTGAAGGAAATGGCGGGCGCGACGATGGTTGCAAGCCAGGAAGATGCGTGGGCGCTCGAAACCGGCCTTGTTCCCGGATCCGAAACCGATCCAGCGTTTTCGGCGCCGCCGGTCAAGGTCGACCGAACGATCGCGGACGGGGAAAGCCTCTCGCTCGGCGGCGTTACTCTGACCGCGCGTCTTTCGCCGGGCCACACCAAGGGCTGTACGACCTGGGCCATGAACTCGGGCGAATTGGAAATTCTCTTCTTCTGCAGCGGCACGGTCGCGGCGAACAGTCTCGTCAATCCGCCGCAATATGAGGGAATTGTCGAAGACTACCGCGCCACTTTCGCCAAGGCGAAGACATGGACGCCGGACGTTTTCCTCGCCAATCATCCGGGATTTTTCGACATGGAAGAGCGTCGTGCGCGTCAAAAGGCCGGGGCGCAGGACGCCTTTGTCGACCGCGGCGCGTTTGGCGTCCACCTTGCGGCGCTCGAAGCCGCATTCGAAAAAGCGCTTGCCGAACAGTCGGCGAAATCGCGAGACGAATGAAGGGCAAGCTTCCGCTCCTGATGGGCGTCGTCAATGTGACGCCTGACTCCTTTTCGGACGGCGGGTCGTTCCTTGATCCCGGAAGCGCCGTCGATCACGCGCTAAGGCTGGTTGATGAAGGCGCGGCGATTATCGATATCGGCGGCGAGTCGACGCGCCCAGGCGCCGATTTCGTGCCTGCGGCCGAAGAGCTGTCCCGCGTGCTGCCGGTCATCCGGGCGCTGGCCGCGCAGACGGCCGCCGCCATTTCTATCGACTCGCGCAAGGCGGAAGTGGCGCGCGCGTGCGTCGACGCGGGCGCCTCAATCTGGAACGATGTCTCCGCGCTGACCTTTGAGGCTCAGAGCGTTTCCGTCGCCGCGTCGCTTTCGTGTCGCATTATTCTGATGCACGCGCAGGGCGATCCGAAGTCGATGCAAGACAATCCGACTTATGGCGACGTTGTTGAGGAGGTGCGGCAGGACCTTCAAAACCGCATCGGCGTCTGCGTGCGCGCAGGAATCGACCGAAACCGGCTCATCGTGGATCCCGGGATCGGGTTCGGAAAGACCCTCGCCCACAATCTTGCGCTTCTCGGCAACCTCGACCGGATCGGCGACCTCGGCGCGCCGGTCCTCGTTGGGGCCTCGCGAAAGCGCTTCATTGCGGCCATTGAC
>JACADX010000292.1 GCA_013389125.1 Parvularculaceae bacterium
CTTCGAGGATATGGCTGCGACGGCGACGCACGACGCCGGCATCTGGCGAATTCCGGACGGCGACAAGATCTACGCCGCGGCGCTTCATTCCTCGACGTCGACCGACATGACGGCGGACGAGATCCATGCGATCGGCGTCGCGGAAGTGGCGCGCATCGAAAGCGAGATGGACGCGATTCTCGTGGCGCAAGGGTTGACGGAAGGATCGGTGTCGGCGCGGGTCAAACAGCTGATGGCGGACCCCGTCCATATCTTTCCGAACACGGATGAAGGGCGCAAGGAGATGCTGTCCTATCTCGTCGAACTCAATGACGAAGTGATGGCGAAGGCGGGCGCCTATTTCATCACGCTGCCGCCGCAGAAGCTCGAGATCGTCCGCGTGCCGGAGTACTCGCAGGATTCTTCGCCCGGCGGCTATTACAATCCGCCGGCGCTCGACGGCTCGCGGCCGGGGCGCTTTTACATCAACCAGAAGAACACGGCGGACAATCCGCGCTGGACCCTGCCGACGCTCCTTTATCATGAGGCCGCGCCCGGCCATCATTTCCAGCTTTCGGCCTCGCAGCTCATCAAGGACGTGCCGCTGTTGCGCAAGGTGTCGCCCTTCGGCGCCTATTCGGAAGGATGGGCGCTTTACGCCGAGCGGATCGCGAAGACCGACATGAACATGTATGCGAGCGACCCCTTGGGCGATCTCGGCCGGCTGCAGGCGGAGATGTTCCGCGCCGTGCGCCTTGTCGTCGACACCGGCATGCACGCCAAGCGCTGGTCGCGCGAGGAAGCGATCGCGTATATGCTCGACAAGACCGGCAACACCGAAGACGAAGTGACGCGCGAGATCGAGCGCTATGTCGTCTGGCCGGGCCAGGCGACTTCCTACAAGACCGGCCAGCTCGCCATCCTCAAGATGCGCGCCAAGGCCGAAGCCGAACTCGGCGAGGCGTTCGACCTCAAAAGGTTCCATGAGCTTGTCTTGATGAACGGCGCGATGCCGCTCGGCATTCTTGAAAAGACCGTCGACGACTGGATCGCGGACGAGAAGGGCGGCTGAGGGCCGATTTGACCTCAAGCATTTGCGGGCGTAGAGAGCGCCCCTTCAATTTGGCGGGCGGGATCGCCATGTCCCGCCTGCCCTCCTTCGGAAGCCGCCGATGCACGCCGTCCTGTTGACCGCCCACACTCTGATCGTTCTGGCGATCATTGTCGTCGTCCTCCTGCAGCGGTCCGACGGCGGAGCCTTGGGCCTTGGCGGGAGCGGCGGCGGGTTCATGACGAGCCGCGGCGCTGCGAATGTCTTGACCCGCACGACCTCCGTCCTGGCGGCCCTCTTTTTCGCCACCTCGCTGACGCTCGCGATCACCGCCGGCGGGGCGGAAAAGGATACCGACATTATTCAGGAGCTGACCGGCGAAAAGGCGCTCGACCCGAACGCGCCCGTGACGACCGAGGACCTCCTCAACACGCTCGGAACCGGGGCGAACGCGCCGACGGGCGCGGCAAGCGAACCGGCCGCTCCGATCCTTGAAGCAACGCCAGAACCTTCTACCGGATCGCCGACGCCGCCGGCGACGGAGCCCTCGGGCGCGCCCCCCGATTCGGCGACCCCGACTGAAGAGCCGGCCGCCGGCGCGACCGAGCCCCAGCCTTAACTCCTTGAAACGCCGCAGGCTTTTTGAGCCGCGGCGAAACGCCGTCACGCGCCGTGAAGGCCGCGGCTGAAACCTGTTTGCCGTTTTGAACCGGACCGCTAAGACGGGCTTCCATGGCGCGGTATATATTCATCACCGGCGGCGTGGTTTCTTCGCTTGGCAAAGGCGTTGCGGCGGCCGCTCTCGGGGCCCTCCTGCAGGCGCGGGGGTTCAAGGTTCGCCTGCGAAAACTCGACCCCTATCTCAATGTCGATCCGGGGACGATGTCGCCCTACCAGCATGGCGAGGTCTTCGTGACCGACGACGGCGCCGAGACCGACCTTGATCTCGGCCATTACGAGCGCTTCACCGGCGTCTCGGCGTCGAAGGGCGACAATATCACGACCGGCAAGATCTATCAGGGGATCATCGAGCGCGAGCGGCGGGGCGACTATCTCGGCGCGACGGTGCAGGTGATCCCGCACGTCACCGACGCGATCAAGGGTTTCGTGACGGCGCCCGCGGGCGACGCCGACATCGTCATTAGCGAAATCGGCGGCACGGTCGGCGACATTGAGGGTCTTCCGTTTTTTGAAGCGATCCTTCAGCTTGGGAACGAATTGCCGCGCGGCGACGCGGTTTACGTGCATCTCACCTTGATGCCGTACATTCCCTCGGCGGGCGAGCTGAAGACGAAGCCGACGCAGCATTCGGTGCGCGATCTCCGCGAGATCGGCATTCAGCCGCAAGTGCTTCTCGTCCGCGCCGACCGGCCGATCCCTGAGGGCGAGCGCCGCAAGATCGCGCTGTTCTGCAATGTGCGGCCCTCCGCGGTCATTCAGGCGCTTGACTGCCGCACGATTTACGAAGTGCCGCTCGCCTATCACGATGAACGGTTCGACGACGAGGTTCTCGCCGCGTTCGGGATCAAGAGCCCGCCGGCGCCCGATCTTTCGCGCTGGCGCGAGGTCGTTCACCGGATCACGAAGCCGGACGGCGAAACCCGGATCGCCGTCGTCGGAAAATACACCGGCCTTAAGGACGCCTATAAGTCGCTGATCGAGGCGATCAATCACGGCGGCATCGCCAACAATGTCCGTGTCGAGATCAAATGGGTCGACGCCGGCGTCTTCGACAAGGAGGACATGGCGATCTCGGAGCTTGAGGACGTTCACGGCATCCTCGTTCCGGGCGGCTTCGGCGAACGCGGCGCGGAAGGCAAGATCAAGGCGGCGCGGTTCGCGCGCGAACGCTGCATTCCCTATTTCGGGATCTGCTTCGGCATGCAGATGGCGGTGATCGAGGCGGCGCGCTCGCTGCTTGGCGAAAAGGACGCGAATTCATCGGAATTCGGCCCGACGAAAAAGCCGATTGTCGGGCTGATGACCGAGTGGGTCCGCGGCAACGAAACCGAACGGCGGAGCGCCGCCGGCGATCTTGGCGGCACGATGCGCCTTGGGGCCTACCCCGCCGTCCTGAAGCCCGGAAGCCGGGCGTCCGAAGCCTATGGCTCGACGGAGATTTCAGAGCGCCATCGCCACCGCTTCGAAGTCGATATGGCGTGGGCGGAACGCCTCGCGAAGGCGGGAGTCGTGTTTTCCGGGGTCTCGCCGGACGGAAGCCTCCCTGAAATCATGGAAATCCCGGAACACCCCTGGTTCATCGGCGTCCAGTATCACCCCGAGCTGAAGTCCCGCCCGTTCGATCCGCACCCGCTTTTCAAGTCGTTCATCAAGGCGAGCGTCGAGCGCTCCCGCCTCGTCTGACCGGCGTTTTTCCCGCTCGCCTCGGCGCAGGGCCGATTGCGTCGCGCTTGCCGCCGACACAGTTTCGCCGCGCGGGCGGAACTCTTGAAAGCGTCATCAAAGGCGGCGACAGCCCCGCAGCTCGCGTAACGCCGCCATCGAGAAAACAGTCAAAGGACCGGACCATGAAAATGCAATCGCTTACTTCCGTCGGACAATCAATTGTCATCCGGCTCGCGCTCGCGGGCGCAGCCGTCTGCGGCCTCGCCTTCGCAACGCCGGCGTCGGCGCGCGAAAGCCGCGACATCGTCATCAACATCGGAAAAGACGGCGACCTCCTCGAACAGCTGATCGAGCTCGATCAGGACGGCATCGACGAGATGCGCGCCGAAATCGCCGCGGCGCGCGCGGATGTCGCCGAGGCGATCGCCGACATCGAGGAAGCGCGCGAGGAAGTCAAAGGCGTTCCTGGCGCGAGAATCATTTTGAGGATCGCGTTCGCGTCGGCGCGCGCGGGCGCCTCGACCGCGGTTGATGAAGCCCTTGGCGAGGCGCGCGTCGAAATCGACAGGGCGGAAAGCGAGCTTCGCGCGGCCGACGTCAGCGCCGAGGAGCGCGACGAAACGCAAGGCGCGATCGAGGCCTTGCGCGAGGAGCTTGACGCGCTTGAAGTCGTCCTCAACGATCTTCTCGACGCGCTGCGGGCCTGAGCCCGGCGCTCGCCAAAGGCGCCGCGCGCGAGAACTCGTGATCGCGCGCTGACATCATCGCCGCAGATTTGACAAATTCGGACTGCGAACATGGCCCGTCGGCAAATCGCCGACGGGCTTTTGTTTGTGAGTGGTCGCGTTTTCATTTGACCGGCCGTTGTCCGGTTGGTTGGGAAACGCGCCATGGCTCGGGGCC
>JACADX010000313.1 GCA_013389125.1 Parvularculaceae bacterium
ACGGCGTAGTCTGCGCCGTCGCCGGCTGCGCCCCCTGGGGCCGCATCGAAAAGAATGGCCGCGGCAGCGCCGTCCGCCGTGATGGGCGCTGGAACCGGCGGCAATAGGCTGAGTTCGGGCGTCAGAAGTCGGAGCGCCGGCGCGAGCCAGAGAAGATAGGCCGCTTCCGGGCCGAATGCCTGCGCGATGGGCTTTCGCACGACCAGAACAACAAGAACAAGCGCCGCAACGGCAAGGGTCGTTTCCGCAAACCACTCGACAAAGTCACCGGCGATCACGTTTGAGCTCCTTCAGGATCGCCTCAAGCTCGGCGATGTCGTCCTTTGTCAGACGTCCGCTGTCGGCGAGATTGGCGACAAGCGGCGCCGCGCGACCGTCGAACAATCTGTCCACGAAGGATTTCGCCGCGTTGCGCGCATAGGCGTCTTTCGACAGGATTGGCCGATAAAGGTAGCGCCGGCCGTCAGGGGCATGCGCGACGGCGCCTTTCTCGACAAGGCGCGCGAGCAGCGTCTTGACCGTCTGCGCGCTCCAGTTCTTGCGGCGCTTGAGGCGCGCAGCCACCTCGGACGCGGCGGCGGGCGCAGCCTCCCAGAGCGCGTCAAGCACTTCGAATTCTGCGTCGCTGATCTTTTCAGCCATGCGCGAGGCTCTCGACTACGTATGTAGACGCTAGGTTAGTCTACAATTGTAGTCAATACCGCTTCATCGTCAAAAACCGGCCGCGCGTCGCGGCTGAAGCGCCTGCGGATCATGATGTCGAAACGCCGAAAAGGCTTCCGATGCCGAATGTCGCCGCGCCGGCGAGGGCGCCGATCGCCAGCATCCTCGCGCCGCCCATGAAGGCGTTGCGCCCCGAAAAGAGGCTCATAACGGCGCCGACGCTGAAGAGCGCAAATCCTGCGACTCCGGCGGCGAAAGGAACGGGCGCCGCGACGCCGATCAGGAACGGTAGGAGCGGCAATATCGCGCCGGCCGAAAATGAAAGGAAGGACCAGAGCGCCGCGCCGGCCGCTGATCCGAGATCGTCGGGATTAAGACCGAGTTCCTCGCGGGCGAGCGCGTCCAGCGCGGTTTTTGGATCAGCGATGAGCGTCTTGGCCATCGAACGCGCGTCCTCAATCGGCAGACCGCGCGCTTCGTAGATGAGCGCAAGCTCTTCAGCCTCTTCTTCCGGATAGAGCGCGAGTTCTTCCTTTTCCTGCGCGATCTGATGCTCGAACATCTCGCGCTGCGTCTTCATCGAGATGAATTCGCCCGCCGCCATCGAGAAGGCGCCGGCGAGTAGACCTGCAACGCCCGTCAAGAACACGACGTCGTTCGAAACCGCGGCGCCCGCCATGCCCAGGACGAGGCTGGTGTTCGAGACAAGGCCGTCATTGACGCCGAATATGGCGGCGCGCAGCGACCCACCGCCGGCGCCGCGATGGCGCGCTCCGATCTCCGCCGTCGAGGTCGGCATCGGATGCATCCCGGCGCGAAGCTTTCCGGAATAGACGGAAAGGCCGCGGACCTTCATCGCCGCGAGCGCCATTTTCATCTGGCGCGGCCCGAAAGCGGCAAGAAGCAGCCGCACGACCCTGGCGCGAGGGCCAGGCGAATAGGCGCCGGCTATCGAGAATTCCCGCGCGATGATCGCGGCCTGTTCGCCGCTTTCCGCGGCGAGCCGCTCGAAAAGCCGTCGGATTGCCGGGTCTTTTTCTTCCTTCGCAACTGCCGCGGTGAGATAGGCGGCGGTCATCTCATTGCGCCAGCGATCCTGGGGATGATCTTTCCTTCCAAGCGTCATGTGCGCGGCCCTTCCGGTTTGCGGCGAAATCCGTACCATGCCGCGACTCGGGGTGAGGGGCATTCATGCGTTTTCCGGCGTTGGCGGCGGCGGTTTTTTGGGGACAGGCGGCGGCGCTTCCTGCGGGCGTCGAGGCGAGAAACGACGGGCAAGGGCCCTACCAAAGCCTGGTCATACGCGGCGCAACGCTGATTGACGGCTCGGGCGCGCCGCCGTTTGGGCCGGTCGACGTCGTCGTCGAGAACAATCGCATCAAAGCGATTGTGCCCGTCGGCGCGCCGGGCCTTCCGATCAAGGAGGAGGGCCGGCCCGCCAAGGGCGCCCGCGAGATCGACGCGACCGGCAAATATCTCCTGCCCGGATTCATCAATCTTCACGGCCATATCCACTCCTACGGCACGGGACAGGACGTGCCGCCGGACTACGTCTTCAAGCTATGGCTGACGCACGGGATCACGACGGTGCGCGAAGTCGGCAACGACAAGGGCGCCGAATTCACCGCGGAACTTGCAAGGGCGAGCGCGAAGAACGCGATCGATGCGCCGCGCATCTATTCCTACCCGTTTTTCGGAAGCTTCGGGTCCGACGCCGTTGATACGCCGGACGAGGCGCGCGATCAGATTCGCCGGTTCAAGAAGGCGGGCGCCTGGGGCGTGAAATTCTTCAGCGGGCCGGAAGAGGTCCTTTGGGCCGCATTCGACGAGGCGAATAATCAAAAGCTCAAGACGACGATGCACCATGCGCAGCTCGCCGTCGCCCACGCGGACGTGCTCGACACGTCGGCGCATGGCCTCGATTCCATGGAGCACTGGTACGGCCTTCCTGAAGCGCTCTTCGACGACAAGGCGCTGCAGGATTATCCGGTCGATTACAACTATTCCGACGAACAGCACCGCTTCGGAGAGGCTGGAAAACTCTGGTCGCAGGCGGCAGGCCCCGGAACCGAGCGCTGGAATTATGTGCGAGACACGCTCCTTGAGCGGAATTTCGCGATCATTCCGACCTTCACCATCTATCTTTCAAGCCGCGACTGGATGCGGGCGCGGCGCGCCGAATGGCATGACGAATATACAATGCCTTCGCTTTGGAAATTTTACTCGCCGGACAGGAATGCGCACGGCTCCTACTGGTTCGACTGGGGAACCGAGCAGGAAGCGGCCTGGCGCGACAATTACCGGCGCTGGATGACGTTCATCAACGAATACAAGAACAAGGGCGGCAAGATCGGCGTCGGCGAGGACGCTGGCTACATCTATTCGACCTACGGCTTCGGGTTCGTCCAGGAGCTCGAACTCCTGCGCGAGGCGGGATTCCATCCGCTGGAGGCGCTTCGAGCGGCGACGCTCGACGGCGCGCGCATTCTCGGCGCCGAAAGCGACATCGGATCGGTGCAGGTCGGAAAGAAGGCCGATCTTGTGATCGTCGCGGAAAACCCCGTCGCCAATCTCAAGGTTCTATACGCCAGCGGGCATATCAAGCTTGATCCCGCGACCAATAAGCCTGTCCTGGTCGGCGGCGTCGAAACGGTCATCAAGGACGGAATCGTTTACGATGCGAAAGCGCTCGCCGCGGAAGTGCGAGCCATGGTCGCCGCCGAAAAAGAAAAAGCCGGCATTGCGCCGGGGCCGATGCCGATCGTCGATTTCAAGTTTGAACGCAAGGAGTCCGCACAATGAAGAATCTGTATCTTGCAGCAGCCGCAGCCATTTCGCTTGCAGCGCCGGCGGGCGCCGAGGACAAGGCCCTCGCCGACGCCGTCGCGGCGGACTACCCGTTCGTGTTTGAACTTTATAAGCACTTCCACCAGAATCCCGAACTCTCGTTCAAGGAAGTCGAAACGTCAAAGCGCCTCGCCGCTGAGCTCAAGGCGCTGGGGTTTGAGGTGACGACCGGGGTCGGCGACAAATGGACGAAAGAGAAGGCGAGAGCGGACGCCGGGAAGCTCCATCAGGGCGTCGGCGGGTACGGCGTCGTCGCCGTCATGCGCAACGGCGAAGGTCCGGTCTTGATGATGCGCGCCGACATGGACGCGCTCCCGCTCGAAGAGAAAACCGGCGTTCCCTATTCGAGCAAGGCGAAATCGGCTGACTACAAGGGGCAGGCGGCGCCGGTCATGCACGCCTGCGCGCATGACAGCCACATGGCGATCCTCGTCGGCGCCGCGCGCCGGCTTACGACGATGAAGGATCAGTGGCGCGGAACGCTTGTCCTGATCGGCCAGCCAGCCTAGGAAATCGGCCTTGGCGCGACGGCGATGTTGAGCGACGGGCTCTATTCGAAGTTTCCCAAACCCGATTATGTCATCGCCGAGCACACGTCCGGCTGGGACCCCGCCGGCGCGGTGACCTACACGCCCGGCTATACGCTCGCCAACGTCGACAGCGTCGACATCATCGTCAAAGGCGTCGGAACGCACGGCTCGGCGCCGCACACGGGAAAGGATCCGATCATGATCGGCGCGCAAATCGTCGCCGCGCTCCAGACGATGATCTCGCGTGAAACCAATCCGCTCGATTCCGGCGTCGTGACGGTCGGCTCGTTCCAGGCCGGCTACAAGCACAACATCATCCCGGACGAGGCGCAGCTCAAGATCACCGTTCGCTCCTACAAGGACGAAGTGCGCCAGCATCTCCTTGACGGCATCAAGCGCATCGCGTTGGCGCAGGCCCAGTCGGCCGGTTTGCCGGCGAACCTGATGCCGGAAGTGAAGATTGAAAAGGACTACACGCCGGCGACCTACAACAATCCCGAGCTGACAACGCGGGTCATGGGCGCCGTCGCACGAAGCATCGGCGATGAACGCGTTTACGAACGCGATCCAAGCATGGGCGGCGAGGATTTCAGCCAGTACGGCAGAACGGCAGACAAGATCCCGACCGTCATCATGTGGGTCGGCGGGCTTGATCCCGCGGCTTATCGCGCCGGCGTTGACGGAACAGGCCCCATTCCGCCCGGCAATCATTCGCCGCTTTTTGCGCCGGCGCCGGAACCGACCCTCAAGACCGGCGTGCAAGCGATGACCGCTGCGGCGCTCGAACTCTTGAGGAAGAATTAGGAAGGTCGCTCGCGGGCGTTTGCTTAGAATTTGCTTATGTTTTTTGGCGGTGGGCAAGAACCCACGCGCTGATTCGCGGACGCGACGAACGTCCATGAACTTGGAATAATCGGAACGACGGACTCGGACTTTTGCAGTGAATCTCTAATTGCTGCGCCTGCACAACCGCTGTCGATTTCGCAGCGGTTCTATTGCCGACTACGCAATGGCCGCCGCCGCATCCCCTTCCTTGAATTACGCATTTGGGGAGAGACCAAAAAATCCCGTGAATTGACGTCGCGCGATGAATGGCGATGTAGTATGCACGGGGCTATGGGGAGTTGGGTTGGACGTTGCAGTGCGCTTGCGGGCCGGGTTTTGCGGCCTTGCGGATTTGCATCGCGGCCTGCCGTTTTTCATCGACATAAGCGGAACCGACGCGCCCTGATCTGGTGAAGTTGCGTGCCTATCAAGTCCTTTCAACATGAGGGAGTAATCGACCATGAAGACACTCTTGACCGCAAGCGTCGCCATTGGCGCAATGCTCGCGGCGCAAACTGGAGCAGCCTTCGCGCAAAGCGGCTCAATGAAGAAGATCGGGCCGGCGCTTGAACATCTTTACAAGACGCATGGCGCGAACGCCGGGGCGCAGACGCGCACGCTCAACAACGCAACGAGTCCGCAAAGCCTCATCAATGTCGGCCGAATCGCGAACGGCGAATATGTCGTCATTGACGCCGTCGCGCGCGGGATTCCGACGGAGCTTCGGGCGACAATGACGGCGCTCGGCGCCGTCGATGTGAAGCGCTGGGGCCGCAATATTTCAGCGAAGTTTCCGATCAGCCAGCTTGGCGCCCTCGAAGCGAGCCCCTATCTCAAAATGGCGCGCCCGGTAATGGCCCAAGCGAATTTCGGTCTCATTGCATCGCAAGGCGATCGCGCGATGCGTACCGATGTGGTTCGTAACAACAGCGAAATCGACGGATCGCGGACGCGCGTCGGCGTTCTCTCGGACAGCTTCTCCTGCACGACCGGGCCGATCGGCATCAACGGCTGGACATCGACCGCTGACGATATCGCCAATGGCGATTTGCCGGCGAAAATCGTCAATCTCTCGGACGTCGCCAGCGGCTGCATCGACGAAGGCCGCGGGATGGCGCAGCTCATTCACGACTCGGTTCCCGGCGCCTCGATCGCCTTCCACACGGCGTTCAACGGGGTCGCCGACTTCGCAAACGGCATTGTCCGGCTCGCGACGATCGCGGGATCAGACGTCATTGTCGACGACGTCATCTATTTCGCCGAACCGATGTTCCAGGACGGCCCGATCGCGCAGGCGGCGGACTATGTCTCGAGTCTTGGCATTCCCTACTATTCGTCCAACGGCAACCGCGGCCGAACCGCGCATCGCTCTGATTACCGCGCGGTCAACGCAACCGTCGGCGGAATCAGCGGGACCTGGCATGACTTCGACGCGGGCGCAGGCGAGGACCTTCTGCAAAACATTCTGCTGACGAGCTCGGGCGGCATCGCCCAGATCGTGCTCAGCTTCCAGTGGGACGAGCCGAACTTCTCGGTGTCGGGCGGCGCAGGCTCGGCGAGCAATGTCGACGTCGTCATGTTCGACAGCGCGGGAAATCCGGTCCTTGATTGCTTCGATCCGCTGTACTTCAGCGGCCTTTGCACGTTCTTCTTCCAGGACGGCGGGGTCGGCGGCGACGCAATCGATCTTGTTAACCTCGTCTACATCCGAGGATCGGCGGCGGATCCCGTGGCGCAGACCGCGCAGATCGGCTTCCGCACGTCCGCGGGCCCTGCGCCGAACCTCGTCATGCATGTGCCGTTCTCGCTGGCCGGGTCGCTCGCCGAGCTTGAATGGGCGACGAACAGCGGTTCGGGCTACGGACACAACAACGCGGCGGGCGCGGAAGGCGTCGGCGCCTCGGCGTTCAACTTTACGGAAGAGTTCATTGGCGACCCGAAGACGAACAACCAGCGTCCGCCCGGGACGGAGTGTGCGCCCGCCTGCCTCAATGACTTCTCGTCGGCTGGCGGAACGCCGATCGTGTTCGACACGGCGGGCAACCGCCTCGCGACCCCGGAGGTCCGGTTCAAGCCGGGCGTTACCGCGCCCGACGGCACGAATACGACGTTCTTCGTCAACGACACGTTCCGCGACGACGACGACGGCGACGGGATTTTCGTAAACTCCGACCCGGGCGAGTTCCCGAACTTCTTCGGAACGTCGGCGGCGGCGCCGCACGCGGCGTCGATCGCCGCTATGATGATCAACAAGGAGAAAACGCACGTTCTCGCCATCAAGAAAAACGGGCAGGAGCGCTTCCGCATGTGCAAGCCCGTCGGCGGATCGCGCGCCGGCGGCGTCGACATCACCGTCGGTCCGGCGGCCGTCTTCGGCCAATTGAACTCCGGCGCGCTGCTTCGACCCTGCCGCGCGACCGAACCGCAGGAAATCTATGACATCATGCGGTCGACGGCGCAGAACATGACCGATCGCGTCAGTCTTTCGACCGGCGCGACAATCCAGACCTTCACCGAAGTCGGGCCGCTCGGCTTCGACTTCGATTCGGGCTTCGGGTTTGTCGATGCGGTTCCGGCGGTCGGCGCCATTTCTCCTCCGACCCCG
>JACADX010000251.1 GCA_013389125.1 Parvularculaceae bacterium
GGGGCTGGATCGACCTCACCAGCGCGATAAGGTCTCCCGGATCATTGTTGAAGCCCTTCATCTACGCGCTGGCGTTTGACGACGGCGCGCTCGCCCCTGATACGGTCATCGACGACATGCCGCGCGGCTTCGGCGGCTATCGGCCCGAGAATTTCGACCACACGTTTCGAGGCGAAGTGCGCGTCAGGGATGCGCTCCAGCACTCGCTCAACGTTCCGGCGGTCGCGGCGCTCGAAAAGGTGGGCGTCGATCGCTTCAGCGCGGCCCTTGCGAACGCCGGCGCCCGGCTGCTCCGGCGCAAGCGCGCCGACGATCGCCCGAGCCTGGCGCTCGCGCTCGGCGGCGCCGGCGTCACGATGCGCGAAGTCGCGACGCTTTACGCGGGGCTCGCCAATGACGGACGCGTGCGTCCGCTCCGGTGGCGCCGGAGCGACAGCGCGCATGAGGGCGTGCAGCTCTTCGCCGCCGACGCGGCGGCGCGCATCAACGCCATCTTGCAGGGGACGCCCTCGCTCGCCGGCCGCGCGCCGGCCACGCTTTCGATCGCGGCGCCGGTGATCGCCTACAAGACCGGAACGTCTTACGGCTATCGCGACGCCTTTGCGGCGGGCCACGCCGGCGGACTGACGATTGTCGTCTGGGTCGGACGGGCGGACGGCGCGCCGCGGCCCGGCGAGACCGGGCGAAAGGCCGCTGCGCCGCTCCTGTTTGCTCTGTTCGACGCGATGACCGCCGGACGGAGCGTGCGCCCGAGCGATCCTGCTGAGGATGGCGCAATGGCGCCGGCGCTCGTTCGGCTTGCGCCGCCGGCCGACATCGCGCCGCCGACGATCCTTTATCCGGTTCATGGGTCGGAGATTTACGCAGGCGCATTCGGCGGCGACGGCGTCGTTCTCGCAGCTAGCGGCGGGAAAGGCGAATATCGCTGGTATGTCGACGGCGAGGAAATCGCCAAAGATCCGCGAGGCGGGCGCCCGATCTGGCGACCTGACGCGCTTGGCTTTTACGACGTCGCGGTCGTCGATTCCCGCGGTGCGGCCGCGTCGGCGAAAGTGCGCGTCGCCGCGATCGAATGAATCGCCGCGCATTCCTGATCGGCGCTGTCGCGCTATCGGCGCCGCCGCCCTTCGCGGACGGACAAAGCGTTGTCATCGACGGCGAAGAGCGCGTCCTCACCGACATTATCGCGCCGTCTTCGCAGCCGCTTTCCGGCCGTGCGGAACCCTTCGCCGATTTCGCCGCAGCCGCGCTTTCGGCGGCGATTGAGGCTGGCGCGCCGCAAGGAAAACCTCGCGCGCGCGATCGGTGGGCGCGCGCGACAGGGCCGGTTTTGTGGACGATGCACGGACGAACGACGACGCTTCAGGAAATCCTTCTAGCGCAAGGGGCGGCGCGTGTTGCGCCGCAGTCGACGGATTTTACGTTCATCGAGCGATGCTTTCGAGCCGAAAAGGCCGCAAGGAAAGCGCGTCTCGGCCTTTGGGGGCATCCCGCCTACCGCGTGCGCGACGCTGCAAGCGCCGAGAACGGATGGGGCTATCAGATATACGCCGGCGTAGTGCGCGCCAGCGCCGAACGCGGCAGGCGCGTCTTTCTCAATTTCGGCGATGACTTCCGCGCCGATTTCACCGCAAGCGTTGCGCGCGGCGATTTCCGCCGCTGGCGCGCCAAGAAAGACCTCACGTCCTTCGTCGGAGAAACCGTCGAAATTCGCGGCTATGTCGAGTGGATCAACGGGCCGTCAATCGACCTCAGACACGAAATGCAGCTGCAGGCGGCGTAATCGTCAGGCCGCCTTCTTCTGAAGCAGCGAGGCCTCAAGCTCGGCGATCGCCTTCGCAAGATCGCTCTTTCTGACGGCGGCGACTTCGCGGGCAAGGCGATCGAGCGCCGCCTCAAAGAGCTGGCGTTCGGAATAGCTCTGTTCGGGCTGGTCCGTCGCGCGGTAAAGGTCCCGAACCACTTCGGCGACCGCCATGATGTCGCCGGAGTTGATCTTCGCCTCATATTCTTGCGCGCGGCGGCTCCACATGGTGCGCTTGATGCGCGCCCTGCCTTTCAAGATGTCGATCGCCTTCTTGACCTGCGCATCCTCTGAAAGCGCGCGCATGCCGCTTGAGATCGCCTTGGCCGTCGGCACTTTGAGCTTCAGCTTTTCCTGCTCGAAATCGAGGACAAAAAGCTCATTGGTGATCCCGGCGATGATCTGCTTTTCGATGCCGACGATGCGTCCGACGCCATGCGCCGGATATACGACGCTGTCATTGACCTTGAAGGTCTGTTTGGCTTCCTTTGACGCCGGAGTGGGCTTTGACGCGGTTCCGGCTGCGGCTTCCCCGTCGCGCGCCGGCGGCGTGAAATATTGCGGCTTCAGCGGCAGGTCGACGCGCGCCGTTCGGGGCTTTTGACCGACGTTGAGCTTTTTCTTCGGCGGCGCTTTTTTCGTAGCTTCCTTCGAAGGAGCGGCTTTGACTTTCGGCGCCGGTTTTTCAGGCGCTTTCGCCGCCGGTTTGGGGGCGAGCTTCGCCGGCGCCTTCGTCGGGGACGTCGCCTTTGAAGGTTTTCCCGCCGCTTTCTGGGCCGCCCTTGGCGCCGCTTTGGGGGCAGGCGCAGGCTTCTTCGCCGGCGGCTTCTTTGCGGCTTTGGGCTTGACCGCGCCTTTTGCGACTGATTTCGGGGCTGGCTTTTTCGCCGTCATCTCATTTCCTACGCGTTTGTCCTTTAGCCCTGTCGCTGTTCCGCCTGCCTTGAACCCCAAGCGTTCTGCAACCGGTGATTCGCACGCGCCTCGCTCCGCCATGCCGCAACACCGCGGGACTTGCCTCGTCCCTTCACGGCGCCTGGCGCACGCCCGCCAGAGCGTTCTGCTATTTATCCAATGAAAAACAATGGACTAGCAGATTTTCTTTAGGATTCGCGCGAGAACTTTCCTGCAAGCGTCAACAACATTGCTCGTTTCGGCTAATCAGATAGCACAAAACAGCCCTCCGCGCTATGGGCGGAAAGTTGCGCGCGCGGTGATCGATTAACCGATCCTTCCGTCGATTTCAGCTGCCCTTCCCCGGATTGGGGCTGAAATACTTCTCGAGCTTGCCCTTTTCCTTGGCGAAGGCGTCCGCATCGGCCGGCGGCTCAACCTTCTCGGTGATGTTGGGCCAGTCGGCCGAATACTTCTTGTTAAGCTCCGTCCATTTGCCGTCCGCGTCATCCGTGTCGGGCACGATTGCCTCGACCGGGCATTCCGGTTCGCACACGCCGCAATCGATGCATTCATCCGGGTTGATGACGAGCATATTCTCGCCTTCGTAGAAACAATCGACCGGACACACTTCGACGCAATCGGTGTATTTGCATTTGATGCAGGCGTCCGTGACGACATAAGTCATTGCTGAGCGCTCCTAAATCCCCTCGCGGGCCCTTCTTACCGTTACCGCGTCGCCATGCAAGACGGCGGCGCCGCCGTGCGATCACGGCACAATTCGCGGGCGGAGGCCGGCGGCCCGCGCCGTTCGGCAAAGCCGACGACCGTGCAGACAAAGAGCTTCTCGCCAAGCATGTAGGACACTTCATCGCCTTCGCGCAGCAGGAAACCGGGCTTGTCGACGCGCTCGGTGGCGCCGTTGCGGGTCACACGAACGCTCGCCGCGGCGACGAATTGCGCAGCGAGGGTGCGCGTCTTGAACCGTCGCGCGCACCAGAGCCATTTGTCGATGCGGCGCGAAGCGCTTGCGCGCGCTGGCGCAATTGCGGTCACTCGGTCTTCGGGCCGCCGCCGGCCATGTTCGCCTTCAGCGCGGCGAGCACGGCGAAGGGCGAATTCGGATCGGGTCCGCGATCGCGGCGCGGCGCGCTTGAATATTGCCGCGGCGCATCGTCGTTCCGGAACGGCTTCTTGCCCTCGCGCTTTTCGCGCCGCGGCGGACGGCCGTCGCGCGCTTCCGTCGGCCGATGCGCGTCCGGCGCTTTCTGATCGCGCGGCGCTGCGCGCTTTTGCGGACGCTTTCCGGCGTTCGGCGGCCGGCGCGGCGCCATCCGCCAGACCATGACTTCAACTTCGCTACCTGCGACTCCGGCGGCGCTGTCCGCCGGCTCCGCTGCCTGCGACGTTTCCTGAGGCTGAGATCCGCCGGCTGCTTCGGTCAGGGGCGCAGCTCCTTCCGGCGCGACCTCCGCCGCAACCGCCGCAGGCGCCGCCTCATCTGGAACAAGCTCGGGCGGCGCATCGACGGGCGACGTCGCCGCATCCGCTGCAGGGGCCGCCGTTGACGGCGCAGCGGCCGGGGGCGCCGCAGGCCGTTTGACCGCGTGCTTGCGGTAACCGAGCGAGCGCAATATGCCTTCAAAATCCTCGCCCGAACAGCCGACGAGCGACATCATCTGCGACGACGCGA
>JACADX010000335.1 GCA_013389125.1 Parvularculaceae bacterium
CGCTCTCGTATTTGATCGTCGCGGCGTTTACGCGCTGAACCGCGCACGCTTCAGCACACGCCGCTCAAGCGGCGCAGGATCGAAAGAAGCTCGAAGCCGCCTCAAAAGTTGATTTGTATCAGATTGGCCCCGGGCTTTAGAGAGTATGAATTATTAGTTCACATAAACTTTGGAGATAGCCATGGCGGAACCCCAAACGCGCCGACGCGCGCCGGACCAAGGGCCAGAAGGTCTTGAGGGCGGAATTGAAATGCCTTCGCTGTTTGAACCAAAGGAATTCGCGAACTTCAGCAAGCGAAATATGGAGCTCGCTACCCGCGCGGCGCGCGCCTATTTCGACGGCGCTGCGCAGATGAACAAGGAGCTATCTGAGTTCCTTAACCAGCGCATGCGCAAGGACCTGGAGTGCGCCCGGCTTCTGATGACCTCGAAAAATGGCGAGGACGCGTTCAGCGCGCAGTCCGATTTCGTCGCGGCGGCGATCAAGGACTACGCTGAAGAGGCGTCCAGGATCTTCAGCCTCGCCGCCGGAATCGCAAATGAGGCGCTGAAGCCGCAATCGTCAGACTAGATAGCGGCGTGCAGCGGCTCATGGCGGGGGTCGTTGGCGAAAACAAGCGGCAGTCCGGCGTCCATATGGAAGCCCCGTCGGCTTGCGCGCCGCGATGCGGCGATCTTGCTTGAGATGCCCCTCGTCGCTGAAATTCCCGTGTCGCGGCTGCCTGTCGCGGACGGGAATATGCTCTTCAAGCCAGCTGTTGTGCGACCCTTAATTGCCGACCTTCCTGGAGCGTCATGGCCTGTAAACGCCCGTCTATGAATTCTTCGAGCCGATGGTTGGAGCGTCAGCCGAGATCTGAAGCAAGATTCTCGACCGCGATCTCTGCGCGCCGAAAGCCGCCGCCGCCGCGAACAAGAATTGTCGCCGCAGCCCCGGCGCTTGTCGGTTCATTCATGACATATGGCTTGCGGCGGCGCCTAATCCCGACTGGCCTCGGACCAGGGAGCTGACATGGACGCCGGCGCCTTGATACTGCTCTTCTTTATTGTTGCGTCCGTTCAGCCGCTTATCCAGCAACGCGCTCTCGAATATTTGCGGCGTCGGAAAATCATCGCCATCGAGCGGGAGCGAAAGTCGAGGCTCATCCTCCTCGCGCACCGCCAGGAGACAATGCGGCTCCTCGGATTTCCGATCGTTCAGTACATCAGCCTCAACGACACCGAGGAAGTGATTCACGCAATCCGGATGACCGACCCGGATATGCCGCTGGACATTATCCTGCACACCCCAGGCGGTCTCGCGCTTGCGGCCCTGCAGATCGCGAGGGCCCTTAAGGGTCATCGCGGCCAGACGACAGTTTTTGTCCCGCATTACGCAATGTCAGGCGGCACGCTAATCGCCCTCGCCGCGGATTCGATTGTCTTAAGTCCGCACGCTGTCCTTGGACCGATCGATCCGCAAATCAACGGGACGCCCGCCGCGGCGATCATCGAAGCGGTGGAGCGCAAGCCTGTCGCGGAGGTTGAAGACAAGACATTGGTCCTTGAAAGCGTCAGCCGCCGGGCGATTGGACAACTACAGGCTGCGATATGCGAACTTCTAAGCGAGCACTTTGACGCTGATGCGCGAAAGCGCATCTCGGAGTTGCTTACAAGTGGCAGGTGGACGCACGATTACGGTATTACCGCTGCGGAAGCGCGCGACATGGGGCTTCGGATTTCGACAGATCTGCCGCCCCTGATCTACGATCTCATGCGTTTATATCCGCAGCCGCTTCGAAGAACGCCGACTGTCGAATATCTGCCATACCGCCACGACAAGAGGCCCGATTCTGCGTAACGGATTGAGCAATATTCGCACGTTGCGCGTCGCAAACCGCTCCTGCAGTTGCGAGCGGCGCAAGCAGCTTGGCGGCGCGCGCGCATTTCGTCGGGGATTCCATGGTCACGAGGTTTGAAAATAGAGCGGAGGCTGGGGCCTTGCTGTCGCGCGAACTCGATCGCCTAAAGCCTCTCGATCCCGTCGTCTACGCATTGCCGCGCGGCGGGCTCCCAGTCGCTGCGGAGGTCGCCCGTCGACTCGGCGCGCCGCTTGATCTTGTTCTCGTGCGCAAAATCGGCGCGCCGGGTCACAGCGAACTCGCCGTTGGCGCGGTCGCAGACGGCGCCGCCCCGACCGTGATCTTGCACCATAAAGTCCTGCGCGACCGTGGCGTCAGCGAAGGCTACGTCAACGATGCGACGGCCGCCGCGCTCAAGGAGATCGAGCGCCGCCGGTTTGCATTTGAAAATGCGCGCCGGCCGGTATCGCCGGAAGGCCGCGTCGTCGTGCTGGTCGATGACGGGCTTGCGACCGGCGCCACCATGGAGGCGGCCGTGGCGGCGATGCGCGCGGCGAAGGCGAAACGCGTTATAGTCGCCGTCCCGACCGCGCCGGTCGATATGGCTGAAAAGTTCCGTACGCTCGCTGATGAGTTCATGGCGCTTTCGACGCCGGAGCCTTTTTGGTCCGTCGGAAGCCAGTATCGCAATTTTCCTCAGCTCACGGACGCCGACGTGGTTGACATTCTGATGCGACATAACGAAGCGCGCCCGCCGGCGCATCCGGCCCCGGCGAAGCCCTAAGACGCTCGTGAGCAGGCGAGCCCATGAGCGGCCAAGAAAACGGCGATCAGGAGAAGGCGGACCCGGCGCCGAGGCCGGCAAGGGTCCAGCCTTTTGGCCCGATGCGGCGGGCGGCGCTTCTTCTCGCCTTCATGCTGTTTGCAGGCGTCGTGCTCTTTTCCTTGCAGGCGGGAGAAATCGCCGATGTCGCCGAACATTTCGCGCAAACGCGCCTCGCATGGGTTCTCGCCGGCGCGGGCGCGCAGATCTTCGCATTCCTATCGCTCGCCCTTCTATGGAAATCCGCGCTCCAGCGCCTCGGATCCGACGGCGGCGTCGCCGATCTTTTCCTCTTGAGTCTTGGAAAATTGTTCGCGGATCAGGCGGTGCCGTCGGTCGGCGTTTCCGGCGGTTTCTTCATCGTGCACGCCTTTGCTCGGCGCGGGGCGCCGGAGCGCGTCGGGCTCGCCGTTTTCGCATTCAGCGCGGCAGCGATGATCGTCATGTTCATTCTCTCGGTTATCGCCAGCTTCATTTTCGTCACAATGAGCGGCGCCGGACCTGAGTTCCTGACCCTTGAGTCCGCGTCGCTGGCGCTCCTCGCTATTGCCGCTCTTTCCGTGATGCTGACGTTTGGCGTGTTGCGAATTCCGTTCATTCGCCGGAGGTTGCAGGCAAATCCGACGGCGCGGCGGCTCACCGGCGTTTTGCGGTTTACGATCGAGAGCCTGACGCAGGACAAAGCGCTCTTCCTGAAAAGCGTCGTCCTGCAATCGGGAGGTCGGCTGTTCGACGCGGCGACGCTTTGGACCTGCTTTCTCGCCATCGAACAATCCGTTGACCCGCAGGTCGCTTTTGCGGCTGTCAGCATCGCAGCGCTTGCCGCCACCATCGCCCCGACGCCGATGGGGCTCGGCTCCTTTGAGGGCGGAATGGTCGCCGCGCTGACCTCGCTCGGCGCGCCGATCGAAGCGGCGCTGACCGCGACGATTATTTATCGCGGATTGTCGCTCTGGCTGCCGCTCGGGATCGGATTCCTCGTTGTCAACCGCGAACTCTTGATCCTGCGGCCGAAGAAGGCGAAGGCCGGTTCGCCTTGAATCAGCGATCACGCGCGCCGTAATGCGTCCATCGCCGGACGCTAACGATATTTCCAATACTCATGAAACTTGCGGCAAATAAGCTTGTTACATCGAAGCCGCGCACATGAAGGGGCGGGCATCTCGTCCGCGGTTTGATCAGCAAGCGCCGCTTTTGGCGCGCTTAGCGCGCACGCGCCGCCTGCGCCCGGAGCATCAGGCGATCCGCAACGGCTTCATCCCCCGTCTCGTCAAAAAGCTCCGCCAGTTTGTCCACCATCACGCCGGCAAGCTGTTCGACATCGACGATGGTGACCGCGCGGCGATAATAGCGTGTCACGTCATGGCCAATGCCGATCGCGATGAGCTCGACGGGCGATCGCTGCTCGATCTGCGCGATGACGTCCCGCA
>JACADX010000351.1 GCA_013389125.1 Parvularculaceae bacterium
GACTCTTGAAGCCCGGTTCGACGCTTTACGCGCCGCTGAAGAAATACGCCGCGCGCGTGCGCGCCGACGGATCGATCGCCGTCAATGGTCCGGACGGCGCGATCGAAGGCTCGATCCACAAGATCGGCGCGCATGTCCAGAAGGCCGACGCCTGCAACGGCTGGACCTATTGGCATTACGAAACGAAAACGGGGCTGAAGCCGATCGATTTCCTGCGCGAGAAAATGCGCAAAAGCGCCAAGGAATGATTATTCCTTCGGCGCGACGGTCACGCGATAAATCTCGCCGGCAAGGCCGAGATAGGCGATTTCACCGTTTTCAAGCGGCGTCACGAGCGCGCCGGTCGTCATTTTCGGCAACGGCGCCGACCTGGCGAGTTCTTCGCCTGTCTCGGCGTTCCTGAAAACGACTTCCTCTTTCTGATGGGAGCGCAGGCATCGCATGAAGGGGCAAAGGCCGCGAACATCCGTCGCGATGAAGACGCGCGCGTCCTTCGGTCCGATCAAGGTCGAGAAATTCAGCGTCCGCTGCTTTTTAAGCCAGAGCCGCCGCATCCGGCCGGAATTGGGATTGAATGCATAGGCCGCGGCGAGCCCATAACCCCCGTCCATCACATAGATGCGGCTGTTCTCCGGATCGACGCTCAGCATCGCCGGCAGAAAGGATTTCGAACCGAGCGTGTATTCCCAGGGCGGCACGTTTTCCCAGGGATCGACGCGGACAAGGCGTCCGTCGCGCTGGTTCACGGCGACGATGCTCATTGGCGTCTTCGCCGGCACAGCGTTCGTTTGCAGAACGATCCACTCGCCGAGGACGGCGGCGGCAGGCGCCGGGGACTGGTTCGGCAGAATGTAGCGGATGGGCCCCCAGCCTTCATCATGGGTCAGCGACTTGCCGTCCCAATTATACCGGTGAAGATTGCGCGCGCCGACGAGGTAAAGGCGATCGACGCCGTCGAAATGCGCCGTCGTCGCGCGCCCGCCGACATGCTCGGGCGCTTCAACGGATGCGATGACTTGCATCGTCTCGGGATCGACGACGGCGATGGTTGAATTGTCGACGGAGCGTGCGCCCTCGCACCCGATGAAGGCCGAGAATCCCTGCAAGGCGCAGCCTTCGGCGCGATGCACCGTCTTCATGACGAGGCGACCGTCGGAAAAGGCGTTGAATCCGTTATAGGCGGCGTCAAGCGGCCGCGGCGTCGTCGGCAGCGTCGTCTTCGCAAGGACGCGCCCTGTCGACGGGTCAAGTTCGGCGAACTCGTTCGCATAGGCCGCATAAAGACGGCCGTTCAAGTGAATTCCGACGACCCCCGGATAGTTCCATCGTTCGGGCTCGGCCGCGGCGTCCACGAGCTGGCGGCGCCAGATAAGAGCGCCCGTGCGGTCGAGCCTTGCAACGAAACTCCCTGGCGCGCCCGGAAAATCGCCATAGGCGCCGCCATAGATGAATCGCGCGCCGTCTGCGCCGACGACAAGATTGTAGGGCGTCGGGAGGTCTTCCGCGACCTTCTCGACGCGAACTTCGTTTGGCGCATCGAACGACCCCGAAAAACGCGAGCAGCGGAACGCGTGCGTGCGCCCGCTGTCGAAATGTTCAAATGCGACCGGCGAGGAAAACCACGGGCCGTCCGATTTCGGATCAAGTGCGCAGGACTGCGCCTCGGCGCCGCCGACGCCAAGCGCCGCCAGCGCCGCGACGACGCGCACGCGCCAAGATGCGGCGTCGTCCGGCATCCGCGTCTCCTCGCCCTCCCCGCTTCGCTTCTCTCCGGCCGCAAGTTTCCTTTGCAAGCCGTCAAAGGTCAAGGATTGCCCGCGTTCCGGCGGGGCCCGTGATATCGTCTGTTTGCGGCGAAGACGGGAGAAATTTCGATGCATATCCTCGCGGCGGCTGTTTTCGCCGCGTCAGCGCCCGTCTTCGTCGATGTCGCCGCGCTCGCGCCGGCGCCGCCGCCGCAAGCGCGTGATGGAGGCGCACGGCTTTCAAAGCCACGAGAAGGAATGGCGGCGCTACACGGTTGACGACGAACCGTATAAGGATCGCTATTTCGACGCGCCGGTCCGATAGGGGCCGGACGGACAAGCGGCCGCGCAGGCAGGGGCCGCGCAGACAAGGGGCTTTCCATGCGTCAGTCCGCATTTGACTTCGTCGGCAATCTCGACACGCTGCTCGCCGTCGTCATCGGCGCGATGCTGGCGACGATCGGCGGTCTCATCGGCGAGCACTTCGAGGACCAGATCGAGAGGAGGCGCCTCGAACGGGACGCCGCGCGATTTTTCGGCGAGATCCTCGTTTCGATCGACGCCCTTGTCGACCGCGCGCTCCACTCGCAAAAATTCGGCGATCCCTGGGGTCCGGTGACGATGCGGCTTTTTCGAACCGCAATGCGGGAGGCCGAGGTCTACGACCGCAACCGCGAGCGGCTTTTCGACATCACGAGCGTCGAGCTTCGGGCGCGCATCCATTTTCACGCCATCAGCGAGATCTTTCCGCTTGAGGCGATCATTGAGGGAAGCGAGCAGGTCGCCGCGATAACGGAAATTCTCGACGACCGCGGATCGCTGTCGCAGGAGCGGCGACAAAAACTCGAAGAGCGGCTCGGAGTTTGGCTGAACTCGCGGCGCACGGCCATCGAGTTCATCCGCGACGAGCGCGAAAAGACGCCGGCGATCTGTTCGGAGCTTGAAAAGCTCGCCCGCATTTCGTTTCCGGTGATCCCGGCGCCGTGACGCCGCTTTCACCA
>JACADX010000276.1 GCA_013389125.1 Parvularculaceae bacterium
CCCCCGCGAATGTGATCTAGGACCTTTGTCCTACATGTTGCGGTTCCGGCGGGCATCGGTCAAGGTCGGCGCCGGAAAGAGCGCGACCGGGAAGGGAGAGAAGGATGCGCAAGTTGCGTCCCCAGAAAAGGGACAACGCCGCGAGCGCGCGCGGACAGGAAGCGGTCGCGGCGATCCTGACCGGCGCGCGGGATGTGCTTGTCGAAGAGGGCTATCCGCGCCTCACCATGCGCAATGTCGCGGACCGCGCCGGCATTACGGTCGGCAATCTTTCCTATTACTACGCCAACAAGGAGGACCTGCTTCACGATCTCCTTGAGGCGGTCATTCAGGGATATGTCGAGGATTTCGACCGAATAGCGACCAATTTCGAGCGGTCGCCGGAAGGCCGGCTCGAAGACATGATCCGTTTCGTCGTCGGCGACCTTTCGACGAAGGAGACGACCGGCTTCTTTCCCGCCTTGTGGGCGCTGGCGATTCACGACGACTTCGCCGCGTCCGAGATGAGTCATGTCTACGACATCGAGCGCGACGCATTCGCGCGCGTCATCGCGGAAATGCGCCCGGATCTTTCCAAACGGGACCGCGACATCCTCGCGCTCTTCATTTCGGCGACGATTGAGGGACATACGATGTTTATCGGCTACGGGCGGGAAAAGGCGTCGGCGGCCGAGGCGATCGGGAATGTCGCGGCCTACAGCCTCCTGTCGCTTGTCAGGAACGTCGACGCGGCGACGATTCGCGGCCTGAAGCTCGCCGCAAAGGTCGGGGGCAAGCGCGCCGCGTCCTGAAATCCGATGAATTTTCAGCAGTTTTGGGTCTACGCGCGCGACGCTTGACGCAAGGCGGCGGGGGAGGCAATGTCCATTCTAGGACATCGGTCCTAGAATGGGCCGGCGACGATATTGCGTTGCGAAATCCGGGCACGGAAGGGGCGACATGGCGGCAATACGAAGTTTCATGTCGGTCGGCGCTGCGCTGGCGCTCGCCGTTTTTCCGGCTGCGGCCGAGTTGCCGGTCGAGCCGACGCCGTCGATCAAGACGCTGCCGGCTGACTATCCGGGCTCTTATGTCTTCCTTGTCGACGGCAATTTCTTCGGAATTGAGAGCGGCAAGGTCGTTATCGCCGACGTCGGCGAGGAAACCGACCACTACAAAGGCGCGATGGGGGCGGCCCAGTTCGGGAATTTCGCGGCGGCGAAGACGCGGCCCGAATTATATGTCGCCGAAACCTTTTACGCCCGCGGCCAGCGCGGCGAACGCACCGACGTCATAACGATCTATGACAAGGCGAGCCTCAAGGCGACGGGCGAAATCATTTTGCCTGGCGGCAAGCGCGCGCAGACGCTGACCGAACGGGGATCATTCCAGCTCTCCGCGGACGAGCGTTTCGCCTTCGTCTTCAATTTCACGCCGGCCTCATCCGTGACCGTGGTCGATCTCGTCAACCGGCGCGTCGTCGGCGATATCGACATTCCAGGCTGCGTACACGCGTTCGCCCTGAAACAGGGCGGCTTTGCGAGCCTTTGCGGCAATGGCGCGGTCGCGTCGACCAAGCTCGATGCGGATGGAAAATTCGCCGGCCAGACGATGAGCGCGCCGTTCACCGACATCGACAACGATCCGATGTTTACGCGCCCTGCGATGATCGACGGCGTCGCCTATTTCCCGACTTACGCGGGCAAGATCCAGCCAATCGACTTAAACGGCGCGGAAGCCGCCGTCGGCGAGGCGTGGCCGGTTCCCGCGCCCGACGCCGGCGCGCCGAGGAAGAAGACCTGGCGCGACCGCATTCCGGGACTGGGCGGGAAGTCGGACGATGCCGGCAAGCGGCTTCCATCCGGCTGGCAGCTCGCAACGAGCGATGACGCCGGCCGCCTGTACGTGCTCATGCGGAAGACAGAGAATATTGACGACCACGACTCCGGCGGCGATGAAGTCTTTGTGATTGAGCCGAAGACGCGAAGTCTTGTTAATCGCATCAAGTTGCGCGGCGAAAGCCAAGCGATTGAAGTGACGGGCGGCGCTGATCCCTATCTCGTCGCGCTCAACATGGACATGTCGCTTGACGTTCTGAAGGCCTCGAACGGCGAATTCGTGCGGCGCATCGGCGGACAGATTGTCATGACGCCTTTCGCCATTATCGCGGACAAATAGGAAGAGGGAAGGTGCTGATCGATCCGGCAATTTCACTCGCGTTCGCGATTTCGCTCGCAGCGCTCCTCGGCGCCTCCGCGGCGCGAAAGCTCGGCGCGTTCTCGGAATTTGCGGGCGTCGTCCGCAACTACGACATCGCGCAGTCGCAGCTTGCGACGCCGCTTGCCGTTCTCGTCGTCGGGGCGGAGGCCGTTCTTGCGGTAGGTCTTGTTCCGCCGGAAACGCGCAGCGCCGCGGCGTTCGGCGCGGCCTGCCTCTTCGCCGCCTATGCCGCGGCGATCGCGCTGAACCTGATGCGCGGCAGGCCGTCGATTGACTGCGGCTGCAGTTTCGGCGCGTCGGGGGTCGGGATTTCGCCCGCGCTCATATATCGGAACGCCGTCCTCGTCGCTGTCGCGCTCGCCGCAGCGTCGCCGATTTCGTCGCGGCAGCTCGGATTGTTCGATTATGCGACGATCGGCTTAGTCGCGGCTGCGGCTGGCGCGCTGTATCTCGCCAATGAAAGCCTCCTAGCGAACGCGGCGCGGCATCACGCGATGGAGCGCGACCGATGATCGAAGCGCTGGTCGTTTCGCAGATCCTTCTCGCGGTCCTCGTGCTGGGGCTCGGCGTCATGTGCTTTGCGCTCGCGCGCCAGATCGGCGTCTTGCATGAGCGCATCGCGCCCGCCGGCGCCCTTTCGGTCAATCAGCGTCTCAAGGTCGGCGATGCGGCGCCGCCTTTGTCGCTGACCGCGATCGACGGACGCGCCGTCAAGGTCGGCGGCGGCGAGGGCAAGAGCCAGCTCTTCTTTTTCCTGTCCCCCGATTGCCCGATTTGCAAGACGCTCTTGCCGATCGTGCAGTCGATCGCCCGCGCCGAGCGGGACTGGGTGAGCGTCATTCTCGCCAGCGACGGCGGGGACGCCGACCGGCATCGCGAGTTCCAGGCGCGCGAAAAGCTCGCCGAGTTTCCTTATGTGCTTTCGGAGCCGCTCGGGCGCTCGTTCGGCGTCGGCAAGCTTCCCTACGCGGTGCTTGTCGACGACGCC
>JACADX010000147.1 GCA_013389125.1 Parvularculaceae bacterium
AGGCTGTCGAGGAGCGGCGCGCCGCCGGAAAAGAGCGTCGCCAGAGTCCGTGCGAAACGCGCCCCGTCAAGGCCGCGCAGGAGCTTTCCAAGGAGCGGAACCGCCAGGATCCGGCGGTCAAAAGCGAGCTTGAACGGCGGCGATTTCATCGCCTGCCAGAAGGCGACTGCCGCGATGACGAACGCGAGCGCGAGGTAGAGGCCGTAAGCGCCGAGGAAATTCGAAACGCCCATGACGATGCGGGTGATGAGCGGCAGCTTGGCGTCGAAGGTCTGGAACTGCTCGACGATCTTCGGCACCACCTCGGTCATCAAGGCGGTGACGACAAGGCCGGCGATCAAGGCGAGCGCCATCGGATAGATGAGCGAGGCGATCGCCTTGTTCATCATCGACCGGTTCTTTTCGAGCATCGTCGCAAGCCGGTCGAGGACGCCCGCGAGGTCTCCGGACGTCTCGCCCGCCGCAACGACCGCGCGGTAAAGATCCGAAAACGAATTCTTATCCTCGCCGAGCGCGTCGGCGAACCGCCATCCCTCAAGCACTCGCTCTCGCACCGCGAGGAGGCGCTTCCGCGATCCCGGCTTTTCAGTCTGCAGCGCGACGGCGTTGATCGCTTCTTCAAGCGGCGTCGCCGCGCCGATCAGAACCGCGAGCTGGCGCGTCAGATTGACGAGTTCGCCGGCGCCGATTTTCGCTTGCGCTCTCGCAAGGCCCGGACCGCCGGTCTTGTCGCGCGGCGCCGAGATCGACACCGGCGTCAGCTGGAGGCGGCGCAATTCCTGGCGCGCGAGTCGCGCCGTGTCCGCATTGACGATGCCGCGCTTCGATCGCCCGCCGGCGTCGAGCGCTTCATACTCAAACGACGGCATCTTCCTCCTCCTGACGGACGACGCGGAGGACTTCCTCGATCGACGTCACGCCGGAAAGCACATGACGGAACCCAGACGTCGCCAGCGTGTCGGCGCGACGGAACGCGTGCGCGGCGATGTCCTGCTCGCTCGCGTCTTCATGGATGAGCCGGCGCAGGGTTTCATCGACGACCATCAATTCGTAAACGCCGACGCGGCCTTCAAAGCCGGTCAGTCCGCAGCGACCGCACCCGGCGGGCCTGTAAATCGTCGCGCGTTCGCCGGGCGAGAGGCCAAGAAGCTTTCGCTCGGCGTCATCGGGCTCAGAAGGCGCCTTGCAGGTCGGGCAGAGCCGGCGGACGAGACGCTGCGCGAGAACGGCGGCGATTGTCGACGACAGGAGGAACGGCTCCGCCCCCATGTCGCGAAGCCTTGTCACCGCGCCGACGGCGGAATTCGTGTGCACCGTCGACAGCACGAGATGGCCGGTCAGCGACGCCTGAATGGCGATCTCCGCGGTTTCGACGTCGCGGATTTCGCCGACCATCACGATGTCGGGATCCTGACGCAGGATGGCGCGAAGGCCGGTCGCGAAGGTCATGCCGACTTTCGGATTGATCTGCGTCTGGCCGACGCCGTCGATCGCGTATTCGACGGGGTCCTCGACCGTCAGGATGTTCCGCGAGGGATCATTGAGGAGCTTCAGCGCCGCGTAGAGCGTCGTCGTCTTGCCGGACCCCGTCGGCCCGGTGACGAGGATGATGCCGTTCGGCCGCTGCAGCGCCTGATTGAGGCGCTGAAGCGTTTCGGCCGGCATGCCGAGCGCATCGAGATCGAAGCTCGCCGCCTCCTTGTCGAGAATGCGCATGACGACGCGCTCGCCGAACCGCGCCGGCAAGGTCGACACGCGAACATCGATCAGCTTGCCGCCGAGCGACAGCGAGATGCGGCCGTCCTGCGGCAAGCGCTTTTCGGCGATGTCGAGCCGCGCCATCACCTTGATGCGGCTTGTGAGAACCGGCGTCATCCGCGAGGGCAATGAGAGGATCTCCCGAAGGACGCCGTCAATCCGGAGCCGGATCGAGAGCGACTTCTCGTAAGGCTCGACGTGAATGTCCGACGCCTTGAGCTTTACCGCCTCGGCGATGATCGCGTTGATGAGCCGGATGACCGGCGCGTCATCCTCGGTGTCGAGAAGATCAGCCGTCGCCGGCAGCCCTTCGGCGAGCGTCGCGAGATCGTCCTCGCCTCTTTCAAGTTGAAAATCGTCGGCCCTGATGCCGTCCGCGGAATAGATCTCCGAGAGCCGCCGCTCGAACGCGTCTCCCGGCATTTCGTCGACGATGATCGGCGCGTTGACGACGCGCCGCACCTCAAGGAGCGCCGTCGGGTCGGGGCGCCCGCGCGCGCCAACGCGCGCCGGCCGCGCCGCGCCGTCAAGCACGACGAGGCCGTTCTCCTTGGCGAAGGCGTAGGAGAGGCGGACTCTTTGCGCTGGCGTCGTTTCGCTCATTGCTCCTGTGACGGCGTTTCCTCGGCCGGCGCGGCCGAACCCGGCCCCGTCACCTGCTCGATCAGACGCTCGAGATCGGTCTGCGGCCTTCCCGTCCTTAGCTGCTCGCGCGCGTTGATGTAATCCATTTTCTTGTCGGTGACTGAAAGCGCGCTCGCGCGGTCTCGAATGATCGTTGGCCGGATGAAGACCATCAGATTGCGCCGCTCGCGCGAGCGCGAGGATGTCTTGAAGAGGTTGCCGGCGAGCGGAATGTCGCCAAGGAGCGGAACCTTGTCCTCGCTCACTTGCTCATTGTTGTCGACAAGGCCGCCGATGACGAGAATGTCGCCGTCGTCGACGAGCGCCGTCGTCGTGATCTCGCGCTTGTTGGTGATGAGGTCGGTCGAATCCGCGATGATCTGGCCGGCGACGCTCGAGGATTCCTGGCGGATCTCCATCGTCACCGTGCCGCCTTCATTGATCTGCGGCGTCACTTCGAGAATGATGCCGACCTGCTCGCGCGTCACCGTTCTGAATCGGTTTTCGAGGTCGGCGCCGACCGCTTCGCCGGTGGTGATCGGAATCTCCTGCCCGACCGACAAAGTCGCTTCCTGGTTGTCGAGCGTGACGACCGACGGAAATGACAGCACATTCGAGTCGACGTCGCGCTTGAGGGCCGTCAGCACCGCGCCGAACACGGCGTCATCGCCGATCTTGCCGCCGGCGCCGCCGATGAAGCCGTTCGTCGAAAGCAGCGAATTGATGGCCGTGTTGGCGAGCGTGGTGCTGAGCGTCGTGCGGCGATTTTCGCCGCCAGTCGCCGGATTGCTGTCGCCCTTGATGATGTCTGGGTCGAGCAAAAGCGCGCCCGCCGCAGCGAGGATGTTCGGCGTCGCACTCGAGAAATTCGTCGCCGTGAACGGCACGATCTTGCCGTCCGTTGGCGCCAAAAAGTACTCGACCCCGAGCGCGCGCGCCGTCCGGTCGGACATTTCGACGATGATCGCCTCGATCTGCACTTGCGCGCGGCGGACGTCGAGCTGCTGGACGACCTTCCGGAGGGTCTGCTGGATGTTGGCGTCGCCTGAAATGATGACCGAGTTCGTCGCCTTGTGGAACGAGATGTTGGCGCGCGCCGCCCCAGCCGCCGCGATCGGCGCGCCGCCTTCTGCCGCCTGCGCCGCCTGCGCTTCCGATTCCGCGTTGGCGATCTCCTTCAGAAGTTTCGCCATGTCCTCGGCGTCGGCGTGATTGAGCGCGATGACCGAAAGGTCCGTCTGCTGACGGCCAATGCGGTCAAGCTCATTGACGACGCTGACAAGCCGCGAAAGGATCTGCGGCTCGGCCCTGATGAGAACGCTGTTCGACGCGGCGACCGGCACGACCGAGACCTTCGAGGCCGAGGTCGCGCCTTCCTCGGAAATTTCCTGCGCGAGGTTCGTCACGACCCTTGCGACCTCGGCGGCGGACGCGTTTTCGAGCGGGATTGTGCGGTAGACCGTCGTGTCGCGGTCGATCTGCGCGAGCACCTCGCGCATCCGTTCGATATTGTCCTTGGAATCGACGAGGATCACCGCATTGCCCGACCGGACCGGCGCGACGACGCCGCGCTCGGAAATGATCTGCGACAGGTTCGCCGCCGCCTCGCGCGCGTCGACATGGTTCAGGCGGACGATCTGCGTGACGATGTCGCCGGCCTTGCCGTCATTGACGGGGCCCGCCGCGCGCGAGCCTTCCTGCACCGGAATGATCT
Source organism: Parvularculaceae bacterium (assembly GCA_013389125.1). GTDB lineage: Bacteria > Pseudomonadota > Alphaproteobacteria > Caulobacterales > Parvularculaceae > Amphiplicatus. The sequence continues at coordinate 4,097 of JACADX010000147.1, forward strand.
TGTAGCTGTTGTGGTTGAGCGGCGTCGCAGTGAAGCCGGTGACGCGCAGCGCCGCCTGGAAAAGCTCCCACGCCTCGTCGGCGCAAAGCCCGCCATTGGGGCCTGACTTGATCGTGATCTCGCCGGCGACGCGCGGGTCAAGGACGAATTTCTTGCCCGTCCGGAGCGCGATTTCATCGACGACCGAGCGGATGTCGGCTTTTTCGAGATTGAGCGCCTCGCCGCAATTCTGATCCTGCGCGACGGCGCCGCTGGCGATCGTCGACGCCGCGAACAGGAGGCCGGCAAGGCGCTTCATTCCAATCATCCTAGTCATTCGGCATCGCCACGGTTTCATTCGGCATCGCAATGACGATCGGCATGACGACGCCGTCCCGCTCGATGCTCAAGGTCACGGATTTCCTGCCTTGCGTCATGGCGATCGCCTCAAGGCCCGCCGCGATATCCCTGTCGATCGGCTGATTGTCAACGGCGACGAGCCTGTCGCCGGGAACAAGCCCCAGGGCCTCGAACCGGTCGACATCGTCCGCGGGCTGAAGCACGAGGCGCATGCCGCCGACTTCGTCCGTTTCGGGCATGGCGACGATAAAATGCCCGATCGCCGCCATCCCGTCGCCAGCGAACGCGGCGGGCGCAGCGCCGCCCGGCGCGGCTGCTGACGCGCCCGCGGCGCTGTCGCGATCGATGAGGCGCAGCGCTTCGCGAACGCCGTTCCTGATGATGACCACGTGATCGCGTTCGACGCGATCGAGCGTGACGCCGGATGTAATCGTATCGCCGACGGCGAACCGGCCCTGTTTTTCGTCCGGCGTCTTGATGATTGCGGTTCCGCCCTTGGCGTCGATCCAGGTGCCGTGCAGCGACAGGTTGAGCGTCGTTTCAGAGAGGTTCTCACCGACGTCCGCTGGCGCGGCGGGCGCAGCCGGCGCGTTTGCGGTCCGGAAAGGATTGATCGGCCCGATTTCGGCGGACGGCGTCGCCAAGGGAGTCGGCGCCGGCGCTGTCGGCGGCTTTGGAACCGGCCCAAGGCCCTGATACATGATGATTGGGAGCAGGACGCCGATGCCGGCGACGAGGGCGATCTCAATCGCGCGAATGAGGCGCGGGTTCGTCTGCCGGCGCCCGCCGGGCCGGCGCTTTAAAAGCGCGGCGATCCGCTCGCGCACGGCGTTTGCCGCCGCCTCGGAAGGCCCGAAACGATCGATCCTGAAAACCGCCAAGCTCTTACCTGTCTTGTCCGCGCCGGCCGGCGACTTCGCGCCAGAAGTTGAGCACTATCAAAAACTAAGCCATTCGCCCATGGTTCGGGGGCCTGCCGCGGCCTCTTAGCCGAAGATAACGGTCGAGATTGTGACAAATTCCCAAAATTGCGCCCTCCCGGGGCGCCGGGCGTCGCGACCGCAGCCCAGGCGGGTGGCGCGGGCGCTGGTCGGGAGCGGCCGCAAGACCCGCCGCGGCGCGCCGGGTTGCCCATGAATTTTCCCCAATTTCCACACCCCGTCCTTTCCCTGGTCGCCTTGGCCGGCGGGCTTCTCATCGGCAGTTTCCTAAACGTCGTCATCCATCGCGGCCCGTCGCTTTGGGGCCTCGTCGAGGGCGAAAACCGCGGCACTCTCGTCAGCCCTCGTTCCTATTGCCCCGCCTGCAAGGCGCCGATCCCCGCATCGGGTCTCATCCCGATCGTCAGCTTCCTGCTCCAGCGCGGCCGCTGCCGGAATTGCGCGGCGATGATTTCGCCGCGCTATCCGATCGTCGAGGCGTTGGGCGGCCTCGTCGCGCTGACGGCGGTCGCGGCCTCAGGATGGGCGCTCGCCGCGCTGGCGCTTGCGGCTTTCGGGTTTTCGCTCCTCGCGCTCGCTTTCATTGATCTTGAGACCGGCTATCTCCCCGACGCGATCACCCTGCCGCTGATCGCCGCAGGGCTTGGCGCGAACGCCTTCGCGCTTTTTGTTCCGTTTACAGATGCTGTGATCGGCGCGGCGGCAGGCTACGCCGCTCTGCAGGGAGTCGCGCTCGCCTATAAGCGCCTGCGCGGGCGCGACGGCATGGGCGAAGGCGACGCCAAGCTCCTCGCCGCGATCGGCGCTTTCGGCGGGTGGACGATCCTGCCGTTCGTGGTGTTCGCTGGCGCGGCGGGGACGCTCGCGGTCGCAATTTTGAGGAAGACGGCGGCGCTCAATGAGCCGCTCCCCTTCGGTCCCGGACTTTGCGCGGCGGGATTTCTCGTCGTCATCGCCGCCCGCGTTTTCAACGTCCCTTGAATTGCGGCTTTCGCTTCTGCATCAGCGCGGCGACGCCTTCGCGGCAATCCTCGGAGGCGATCGCCGCATTCTGCAACATCGCTTCAAGCGCCATCGCGTTCTTGAGCCCCGCTTGCGCGGCGGCGCGGAAGCTGCGCTTGGTGAGGTTCATCGCGATCGGCGCGCGCTCGGCGATCGATTGCGCCCAGGCGACGGCATTCGTCACGACCGCGTCTTTCGATACAACCCGGTTTACGAGCCCGAACTCGAGACAGCGCGCCGCGGAAATCTTTTCGGCCTCGATTGCAAGCTGATAGGCGCGCGCATAGCCGACCTCCTGCGTCAACAGCCAGGAAAGCCCGCCGTCCGGGATAAGGCCGATATTCGAAAAGGCGCTCATCAGATAGGCGTCCTCCGCCATGACGCGAAGATCGCAGGTCAAAGCGAGCGTCATGCCGATGCCGGCGGCCGGCCCGTTGATCGCGGAAATGACCGGCTTGTCGCAGCCTTGAATGATCGACAAGAACGCGCCGTATTCGGCGTTGAGGACGTCTTCGACCGTGCGCGTTCCCGTAACGTCCGTGACGTCGGCGCCGGCCGAAAATCCCCGCCCCTCGCCGGTGATGATGAAGGCCCGGACAGCCTTGTCGCTCGATGCGCGCGCGACCGCATCGAGAAGGTCCTTTCGCATCGCCGCATCAAAGGCGTTCAGCGACTGCGGCCGATTGAGCGTAATGAGAGCGACGGCGTCGCTTCTCATCTCGTATTTGACGGTCATGCGGCGGTCCTTTTTCAGCCCGCCCTGATTGTGAGCGCGCGCGCCGCGCCGGCCAAGCCCCGCATGCAGTCGCGGCGGCTGACATTTCCGAGAGGCCGCGCTATCTGACCCGCGACAGCGAAGGGAATCCGCGCTCATGACCAAAAGCCGATTTTTCCGGGAAGACTGCTACATCGACGGCCA
>JACADX010000314.1 GCA_013389125.1 Parvularculaceae bacterium
CGCCAGGACGAGTTGCGATCATTCCTCGCCGAGGCCGAGGAGCCACCGGCGCTGCTCCATCCGGAGATGGCGACCTACTACCGCCAGCAGGTGGCCGAGCTGCACGCCGCTCTCCAGGAGGAGAGCGAGGCCAAACGCCTGAAGGCGGCCGAGGTGCTGCGCTCGCTGATCGACCGCATCGTGCTGACGCCGGAGGGCAGAGAACTCAAGATCGACGTGGTCGGCGACCTCGCCGGCATCCTGACGATCGCCGCCAAAGCAAAAGCCCCGGCCGCTGGGGCCGGGGCTTCGCAAGTTGAGATGGTTGCGGGGATAGGATTTGAACCTATGACCTTCAGGTTATGAGCCTGACGAGCTACCGGGCTGCTCCACCCCGCGCCAACACGTCGCCAACCGGGCTGAAAGCCGTTCAAAACGCCTTAAAGTCCGGAAGAATGCGGCCATATAGCGGGGGCGTCTCCGGGGCGCAAGCCCTCCTGCGTCCCGCCCGCATTGTATCGGCGGGATCGGCCGTTAAGGTGCGCAAGCCATTAAAACCCCTTTGAAGGAAGTCCCGATGCGCCGCCTTTTGATTGCGCTCTTTGCGCTTGCCGCCTGTTCGAAGGCCCCAGAGCCCCTGCCGCAAGAGGAAAAGGCGAAACCGATCGAGCCCAAGGTCGACGCCTTGCGGCTCTATGTGTTCGACTGCGGACGCATCGAGATTTCAGATCTTTCCGCTTTCGACCGCGGCGGGGCCTATGACGGGCGCGCCGACAACTTCGTCGACAGCTGTTACCTCGTTCGACACCCCGACGGCGATCTTGTCTGGGACGCCGGCCTTCCCGACTCCATCCATGAACTGCCGGACGGCGTCACAGAGGCCTCTTTCACGCTCAAGGTTTCAAAGACGTTGAAGGGTCAGCTCGAGCGAATCGGCGTGCCGCCGGAAGCGGTCGAGTTCTTTTCGATTTCGCATTCGCATTTCGACCATCTCGGCAACGGGAACCTTTTCAAGGCGTCCACGTTCATCGTGCAGGAGAAGGAGCGCGCGCACATGTTTCGCGAGGACGCGAGGAGAGACGCGCAGACCTTCGCGAACTACTCGGACCTTGAGGCGGCGAAGAAAACAACGTTTACGGACAGCTACGACGTTTTCGGCGATGGAAAAGTGATCATCGTTTCGATGCCGGGTCACACTCCCGGCCACTCGGTGCTGCTCGTCAAACTCGAGCATACGGGTCCGGTGCTCTTATCGGGCGATCTTTATCATCTGACCGAAGCGCGCGAGCGACGCACAATTCCGACATTCAATTCGAGCCCGGAGGAAACGCTCGCCTCCATGGACAAGTTTGAGGAACTGGCGAGGGCGAGCGACGCGCGCGTCATCATCCAGCATGAAGAAGTCGATTTCGAGAAACTCCCGCGCGCGCCCGCCTATCTCGACTGACGCCTCATTCGAGAAAGCCCCGGCCCTCGCGATCCTCGATCTCAATGATCCAGAGGTCAGAGTCAAAACGCCGCTCCCTGTCGAGATAGCGGTCGACCACCGCTTCGTCGACGGCGCCGTCAAACGGATCGCGCCAGGCGGCGTTTCCTTGATCGTCCCGCGCTTCGACAAACAGGCGCGCGCGCCGCGCGCCGATATAGACCTTGACGGCGATCGCTCCGGCGTCGGGGTCGCCGCGACGTGCGATCACTGCGAACGCGCCAGCGGCTTGCGCGCGGCGCAGATGCGCAGCGGCCCTGATTTCGGATTTGAGGCGCGGCTCCGTCACGGGACCAGAATGGATGTCGCCGCGCCGCAAGATCAAGCCCGCACGGCGAACCGCATCTGGCGCGCGCCGAATGGCGCTGGGAATGGCCCTGGGGCGCCGCTAAGATCGCGCTCGAGGGGCTCATGTCGCGTGGTTGTTTCGTAGACGGCTGCAAGAATTCGCCGCAGGGCAAATGCCGGATTTGCGGGCGCAAGGCCTGCAATTCGCATGGCGCGATGCGCGGGCGGTTTTTCTATTGCAGGCTCCACCAGAAGAACTTGCCGATGGGGTTCGCCGGAAACGGCGATCCGCGCGCCGTCGTCGATGCGGCGCGCTCTATTCTCGCGGCGCGTTCGGCGACATCGAAATCAGAACCGTCGCTGCGGCAGATTGGAGAGTTTCTGTCAATCGCAGAAGGTCTCCCATCTCCGCAATCTGACGCCGGCGGGACGATCGCCGCACGCGCCAGCCGCGCGGCGCGCCTTTATTCCGAAGCGCGGATTGCCGAAGCGTCGGCGCTCGCGCACGACGCGCTGCGGCTCGCCGATCACGCTGACGCGGCGAATGATCCCTATGCGCATGTGTTCGAAGCGCTGGCCGCAATCGTGCTCAGCAACATCGCCGAAGAAAAAGCACGGATCGATGACTCAAGTGATGCGCTCCGCCGCGCGTTCCGCGCATCGACGGTCGCCATAAAGCTGTCGATCGCGCGACGCCTCGGAAAGTCGGAAGGACGCTGACGAACTTCGCCCTACGCCGCATCAGCGTCGAGGCGCGCGCGCCGCGCCGCCTTGATGCGATCAAGTTCGGTCGCGGCTGGAGACCCGAGCGGCGAATTCGAGTTATCGCCCGCGGAAAGGTCAAGGACCGTGCGCAATGCGCCCTTTGTCGGCGCCGGCGCGGCGAGAATCGGCAACCGGACTTCCGCGGTCAGCCCTTCGCCCGGAGCCGTCGCCAGACTGACCCTACCGCCGTGCAGCTCCGCAAGCGACATCGCCAGCGAAAGGCCAAGCCCTGCGCCGCCTTGTCCTCTCACTCCTGATCCGTGGGCCGCCGTGAAGCGCGCGCCTATCTTGGAAAGCGCCTCCTCGCTCATGCCGACGCCCTCATCCTTGACGACGAACACGATCGCGTCGCCGTCGCGACGCGCGCTAAGGCACACCTCGCCGTCCGGCGTGAACTTCACGGCGTTTGACAAGAGATTGAGCAGAATTTGGCGAACCGCGCGCGGGTCGAGATAGCATTCCGGCAGATCCTTCGCGATTTCGGCGCAAAGGACCAGTCCCGCCGCTTCCGCTTGATGACGCATAATGCCGGCGCATTCGCGCGCAATGGCGGCGGGGTCGGCCGCAACGCGATTAAGCGCGTATCGTTCAGCTTTGATCTTCGACAAATCAAGAACGACGTTGACAAGGTCAAGAAGGTGACGCCCGGCCATGCGAATATGCTCCGCATATTGGGCGTAATTCTCGTGACCAACGGGTCCGAAGGTCTGCCGCTCGATCGTCTCCGCGAACCCGATGACGGCGTTGAGCGGCGTCCGCATTTCATGCGAGAGGTCGGCCAGCATCGCCGCGCCCTCGGCGGCTTCTTCCCGCGAGCGGTCGATTTCCGTCTCAAGAAGGCGCGTTTCGCTTCGCTCCGCCGTTCGGTCGATAAGAAGCGCCGCGGAGCGGCCGTCCGGCCGCCGCTCGAACGCGATTTCGAAATCCGCCGCCCCCCCGCCGGGGCGTCGGGCGCGCGCCATGATCCGGCAAGCCGCCTTGGACCGCACCGCGCGTTCGATCGCGTCACGCTCTGACGGCATGAATAGTTCCGCCAGAGCTTCGGCCCTCCCGGCATCGGCGAACATTCGCGCCGCCGGATCGGAAAGTCGAAGGATTCGCCCGTTGGCTTCGATCAGCGCCACCGCCGCGCCGCCGCCGCCAGCGAACCGCGCGCCGCCCAGCCAGTCGCTGATCCGGATCTTCAGACTATTAAGGACCGTGGAAAGGCGCATCAGCATCCCGCGAACCCTTTGGCCAGCCCCAATTGACGGGCGAGACAACGGCCTCGAATAGCCGGTTAACGATTCCTGACCGTCTTGACGGGGTGCGGTTAACAAAAGCTGAAAACAATCATCCTTTCGGCCGCGGTACGGCAGCACGATTCGGGCTGAGGCTCCGCCTGTGGAATTTTCAACCCCGCCCTTACCATTAACATCTCGAATTTGGCTTGAATGTCGCTAGTATCCCGAAACCTCGATTAAGGGGCGGCGGATAGTTTGGGCGGCGCGACGGTCGATGCAGGATCGCCGGCGCAAGGGACGGGATGGACCCTCTGGGGCCGAAATCGGGAGCAGATCATGTTGCGTAGCCTTTCGCCGACGATTCGTCGGGGAAACCCCTGGAAATTCACGCTTCAGGCGTCAGCGCCCGCCCGCCGAGTCGGCGGGTTAATGGCGTCGGCCGCCTCCGTCATCGCCTTCGCGGCAATGAGCGGCGTTTGCGCCGAATCGCTCGCGCAGCCGCGCGACCCGGCGCTGGAGCGCGCTGCGGCCGATTATGTC
>JACADX010000122.1 GCA_013389125.1 Parvularculaceae bacterium
AGGCGAACGCCGCGGGGTCGGGCTCGAAGCAGAGGACGCGGGCGCCGAACCGCGCGCATAAGTGGGCGAAATCGCCCGTATTGGCGCCGACATCAAGGACGACGCTGTCGGCGTCCAAATAAACATGCCGACCGACGCCGTATTCCCTTGCGAGCCGGTCAAGGCGCGCCGTCCAGCCTTTGCGGTAGAGCTTCCAGCGAAGCGGCGAGGGGACGGCGATCCGCCGGCCGTCGACGCGGACGTAGACGCCGTCAGCCGCCTCCTCTAGCCGAACGTCGACATCGCCCCCGATTCCGAGCGCCGCGAAGAAGCGCTGTCTGAGAAGCTTCAGGCGCTGCGCGGCCGATAACTGCACGTAAGTTTCCGCACCGGGTTCGGTCCCGCTATAAGGGACGCTCGCCGCCCTGTCATCCAACAGCAAGGATTTCCTCATGACCCGCACCGCGACGCTTCAGGTTCGAAAGGACGACATTTCTCGGACGCGCCTTGTCGAGGCCGCCGCGCCGGCGCTCAAGGACGGAGAAATCCTTGCGAAGATCGACCGGTTCGCCTTGACCGCGAACAACATCACCTACGGCGTCGTCGGCGAGAAGATCGGCTACTGGAAGTTTTTTCCGGCTGAGGAAGGATGGGGCGTCATTCCCGTCTGGGGCTTCGCCGACATCGCGCAGTCGAAACATCCCGAAGTGAAGGAAGGCGAGCGTCTCTACGGATATTTCCCGATGGGAACCCATCTTCTTATGGCGCCGGACAAGGTGAAGCCGGAACGGCTCCTCGACGGCGCCGCGCATCGCGCGGGGCTGCCGCCCGTCTACAATTCCTATGCGCGCGTCAAGGCCGAGGCGCATTACGATCCGGCGATGGACGACGAGCGGATGCTCCTCTTCCCGCTCTACGCGACCTCCTATTGCCTTTATGATTTTCTCGCCGACAACAAATGGTTCGGCGCGGCGCGCGTCTTGATCGGCAGCGCATCGTCGAAGACGGCGATCGGCCTCGCCATGGCGCTTGCCGACGACGCGTCGGCGCCCGAGGCCGTCGCGCTCACGTCGAGCGGCAATCTCGGAATGGTGAGCAAGCTCCGGCTCTATTCGAGCGTCCACGCATATGACGACATCGCGTCGATCGACGCATCGGTTCCAAGCGTCATCGTCGACATGTCTGGGAACGGTAAGGCGCTCTCCGCGCTCCACAAGCGTCTCGGCGACAACATGCGCTACTGTTCGAATGTCGGCGTGACGCATTACGGCGAGAACGAGATGGGGCCGGACTTCATCCGCGAGCGGAGCGCGATGTTCTTTGCGCCGGGCCATATCCAAAAGCGTTCGCAGGAATGGGGCCCGGGCGTTTTCGAGAAGAGGGCGTTCGTGTTCTGGCGCGACGCGGCGCTGAAGAGCCGGGCCTGGCTGAAGTTCGAACGCGCGCTCGGAATGAAGGGACTTGAATCCGCGTATCGCAAGGTGCTCGCAGGCGAGACGGCGCCTGACCGCGGCGTCATCGTGGAGGTATGACGATGCCCCGGTCCGATTTCCGCTCGATCCGCCTTTACCACTTTCCCGCGTCGCGAAGCGCGCGCGCGAAATGGGCGCTCCATGAAACGGTCGGCGACGCGTTCGAAACCCTGCCGCTCGACCTTTACGCCGGCGCGCAATACGCCCCCGAATACCTGGCGAAGAACCCCAATCACAACGTGCCGCTCCTCGAGATCGAATTCGCCGACGGCCGCACGATGCGCATGATCGAAAGCGCGGCGATGGTTTCGTTCCTCGCCGACGCCTTCCCTGAAAAGAACCTCGCGCCGGCGCCGGGCCCGAGCGCCGCGCGCGCCGATTATTTGCAGATGCTGCATTTCGCCGCCTCGCCGGTCGACATGATGCTCTGGCAGATCCGCATTCATGAGCATGTGCTGCCGAAGGATGAGCGCGACGCGCGCACTATCGCCCGCTATCGCGGCAAGTTCGAGAAGGAGATCGAGCCGCAGCTCGCCGCGCGCCTTGAGAAGTCGCCGTTCATCTGCGGCGCGGCGTTCACCGCCGCCGACATCATGATCGGCCACAATGTCGGCTGGGCGCGGGGCTACGGCATGTGCCGTCAGGACGTCTTCAAAACGTATCAGTCGCGGCTCGCGGCGCGGCCGGCGTTCCGCGCCGCCTTCGCCGACGCCGGCGCCTTCAAGCCCGAGCCGCCGCAGCGCCCGGACGGCCGCACGCTCTTTAACGGGTGAAGATCTCCGGTAATTCATCCGTATAAAGATCTTCAAACCGCCCTCAGCGCCATCTTGATCGGACCGTCGGCGCGTCCGTTCACGAACTGGTCGACATAAGGATTTCCCGACGCGCCGACGTCGGCGGCGGCTCCCCGCCAGATGATGCGCCCGTCGAAGATCATGGCGATCTCGTCGGCGATGCGCCGCGCCGACGTCATGTCATGGGTGATTGAGACCGCCGTCGCGCCGAGCGCCTTGACGCGCTAGATGATCAGGCGGTTGATGACGTCGGCGGTGATCGGATCAAGCCCCGTCGTCGGCTCGTCGAAAAACAGGATGTTCGGGTCGGCCGCGATCGCTCGCGCGAGCGCGACCCGCTTTTGCATGCCGCCTGAAAGCTCCGCAGGCTGAAGAGCGCCGACATCGGCGGCGAGCCCGACCTTGGCGAGGCACTCGATCGCCTTCTCCCGCGCCTCGCGCCGCGACTTTCCTTCGCCGTGGATGAGCCGGAACGCGACGTTCTCCCAGACGCTGAGGCTGTCAAAGAGCGCCGAGCCCTGAAACAGCATGCCGATTTCGCGCGCGCGCCGCCGTCGATCGAACGCCGAAAGCTTCAGGAGATTGTCGCCGTCGATGAGGATCTCGCCTGCGTCCGGCTGGATGATGCCGAGAACGCATTTCAAGAGCACCGACTTGCCGGTGCCGGATCCGCCGATGACGACGAGCGACGAGCCCTGGCGGACGTCAAGATCGATCCCCTTCAGCACGCTTTTCGCGCCGAAGGATTTCTTAAGGCCCCTGATCGCGATTTTCGGAGCGTCGGACATCGTCAAAAATCCACGAACAGCGAGGTCATGACGTAGTTCGAGGCGAGGATCGCGACCGCCGATGCGACGACGGCCGAGCGCGTCGCAGCGCCGACGCCTTGCGCGCCGCCGCGGCTCTTGTAGCCGTAATAGCACCCCATGACCGAGATCAAGAATCCAAACACCGCCGCCTTGACGAGGCCGGTGCCGACGTCTTCGGCGGTGAGGAACTGGTCGATATTGCGGATATAGGTCGCGCCTTCGAATTCGAGAGCGAATACGGCGACGAGCCAGCCGCCGAAAATGCCGATGATGTCGGCGGCGAGCACGATGAACGGCATCATCAAGGTTGTTGCGAGGATGCGCGGCGCGACGAGATATTTGTAGGGATCGACGGCGAGCGTCGACATCGCGTCGATCTGGTCGGAAACGCGCATCGCGCCGAGTTCGGCCGCCATCCCCGACGACGATCGGCCGGCGACCATCAGCGCCGCAAACCCCGGTCCGAGTTCGCGCACGATCGACACCGAAAGGATTTGCGGGAGAAACGTTTCGGCGTTGAAGCGCAGCGATCCGTCATAGATGTTAAGGGCGAGGGCGGCGCCGGTGAAGATCGCCGTAAGCCCGACGACCGGCAAGGAGTTGAATCCGATGCGAAGCGCGGCGCTGAGAAACGCGCGCGTGTAGAAGGGGCCCGTCACCCAGGCGAACGCCCCGCGCAGGGCGAAGATCGACATTGCGCCGATTTCCGCAAGAAGCGCGATCGCGCCCCGCCCGAATACGGCGAATGCGTTCATGCGTCTTTCCCCTCGTCGCCGACGAAACCTGCGTCAGCCGGCCTGTCGCCCCAAAAATATCTGCGCTCCACCCGGCCGCCAAGGCCCCTGCGCGGCCGCGCAAGTCCGCCAACGCCCGTGAGGAGTTCATAGCCGATGACGCCGCAATCGGCTGCCTGATCGTCGATCAGCCGATTGGGACCGAAAAATTCCGCCCGGTCGCCCACCTTGACAGGTTGCGGCGTCTTTGTCGCGTCGAGCACGATAAGATCCATCGACACCCGCCCGACGATCGGGCAGAGCGCGCCGTTAAGATGCGCCTTGCCGCGATTGGAGGCGGCGCGCGGGAAACCGTCGCCGTAGCCGAGCGACACGGTGGCGAGCCGGAGCGCGCGGTCGGCCGTGAATGTCGCGCCATAGCCGACCGTCTCGCCGGCGCGCATATCGTGAACCTGAATGACGGGCGCTGTAAGGCGCGCGACGGGGTCGATCGGAAACGAGCGCTCGTCGAGCGGGCTCGCGCCGTAGAGCCCGACGCCGAGCCGCACCTGATCGCAGCCGAACTTCTTGCCGATGAGCGCGCCGCCCGACGAGGCGAGACTCTTCTGCGCGGCGGGGAACTTCCCGGCGATCGCCGCAAAGGCGGAAAGCTGCGCCGCGTTCATCGGATGCGCCGGGTCGGAGGCGCAGGCGAGATGGCTCATGACAAGCGTCACGTTAAGGCCGCTGACGGCGCTCACGGCGTCCGCCTCGCCCATTGAAAGGCCGAGCCGGCGCATGCCCGTGTCGAAGTGAAGAGCGGCGGGCGCTCCCGGCGCTTCGCGCGCAAAAAGCCTTGCCTGTTCGATCGTGTTGATGACCGGCGTCAGGCGATAGGCGCGATAGGCTGAGAGATACTCCGGAAACGGACCGTTGAAGACGAAGATCCGGGGCTTCGGACCGATCGCCTCGCGGAGCGCCGCGCCTTCCTCCGAATAGGCGACGAAGAAAGTCCGGCAGTCCTCCATCGTCGCCAGCGCGCGTCCGACGGCCTCGGCGCCAAGGCCGTAGGCGTCGCATTTGACGACCGCCGCCGCCTCGGCCGCCGGGCACGCCGCCGCGATGCGCCGGTAATTGGCGCAAAGCGCGGCAAGGTCGATGTCGAGACGGGGATTATGCGCGGCCATCATCTTTTGTTTCTTCCGATAAGCGCAGCATTAGGGAGTTTCGGCGGCGGGGAGAAGGCGGGCCGGGACTGCGACCTGACGCCGGACGGCGCAGCGATTTTCTCTTTCTGTCGGCGGGCGAGGCCGCGACGTCCTCGCCGAAAGGCGCCCTTTCCCGCCGCCGCGCGCGCGCAATTTCGGCTTTCCATGCGAGTTCCAGCGGCAATTGGCGCCGTTCGCCCCGCCTCGAGGGGCGCCTTCCGGCGCGCCTCAATCGTCGCTGGCGACAAGGCGTCATGGTCAAAGGGCGCCGCGCGCCGCTTGCCGCCTGCCGGTCTCAGATCAATCGCCGTTCCCAATTCCCTGATCCC
>JACADX010000293.1 GCA_013389125.1 Parvularculaceae bacterium
AAGCCGACATAGCCGAGATACAGAAACGGCGGGTGGACGGCGAGCCCTGGATCCTGCAAGAGCGGATTAAGGTCCTGACCGTCGGCAGGCTGTGGGAAAAGGCGCAGAAAGGGATTAGACGTGAAGACGATGAACGCGACGAACGCCACGGAGATAAGGCCTTGCACGCCGAGCGCCCTTGCCGCCAGCGCGCTTTGGCGGCCAAAGAGCGCCGCCGCCGCCCCGAACGCCGCGAGAATCAGCGACCAGAGGAGCATTGACCCTTCGTGGTTGCCCCAAACGCCGGTGAGTTTGTAGATGAAGGGCTTTGCGGTGTGGGAATTCTCAAATACGTTGCGAACGGAAAAGTCCGACGTCGCGTGCGCGTAAGCGAGCGCGCAAAAGGCCCCGAGGACCAGAGCGAATTGCGCGACTGCGGCCCGACGCGCCGCGCGCATCAGCGCGGCGTCCCGGAGGCTCGCGCCCAGAAACGGGAAGACGCCTTGAAAGAGCGCCGCAAGCCCCGCAAATATGAGCAGAATCTGGCCGATTTCGGCGGTCATGGACGGGCACTATAGACAGGGCCGGGCGGTGGCGAAAAGGCCGGCGCCGCCGCGGCCTTTTTGCTTCCATCGCCCCCCCGATTTGTGTTTCTTCCAATATCGGGAATCGCGAAGATTATGGATCAGGTCCTCACAATGGGCGGCTACGGCGTTTACATTTGGCCGGCCTACTCCGTTTCCGCGGCGACGCTCGGCGGCCTCGCATTCTTCATTTTGCGCCGAGCGCGGCGCGCTCGCGAAAAGCTGAAGCTCCTGGAATCGAAACGGTCGAACGCGCCGCATGACTGATGGGACCAAGCCGTCCGCGCCCGCCGTTGAGGCGCGCGATATCTCTTTGCGGCGCGGCGGCCGGACCATTGTCGCTGGGGTGACATTCGCCGTTAATCCTGGCGATCTTTACCTGCTCCATGGTCCGAATGGCTCCGGCAAGACGACGCTTCTAAGGGCGCTTGCCGGATTCTCGCGGCCCGCATGCGGCTCCCTCAAGCGCGCGGTTGGGCGGACGATCCTTCTTGGATATGCGGACGCCGTCAAGGCCGCCTTCACTGCGAAGGAAAATATCGATTTCTGGGGCGCGCTCTATGGCGCAGCGCCTGCGACGGTCGAACGCGCAATTTCCCAGCTTCGCATCTTTCCGTTTCTCAACCAGAGAACCGGCACTTTGTCGTCCGGCCAGCGCCGGCGTCTCGCGCTGTGCCGCGTCGTGATCTCGCGTCGGCCGATCTGGCTTCTTGATGAGCCGACGGCCGGGATGGATGCGGCAAGCGTCGCCACCGCCGTCGATCTCATCGCCGGGCATTGCCGGAGCGGCGGCAGCGCAGTCGTCGCCACGCATGAAGCGCTGCCTTTCGCGGGCGCGCGCACGATAACGCTTGCCGACGCCGCGTGAAGAAGATGTTGGCGATATTCGAGCGCGACATCGCGCTTGCCTTTCGCGCCGGCGGCGGGGCGATCAACAGCGTCGTCTTTCTCGCGCTGACCGTTTTGATTTTCGCGCTCGCTGTCGGCCCGGACCGCGCCCGTCTCGCGGCGTCAGCAGCGCCGATTCTGTGGACAGCGGCGACATTGGCGGCGATGCTCTCGTTCGACAGCATCTTCCAGGCCGATTTCGAGGACGGCTCCCTCGACGTGCTGGCGGAGGCGACGGAGTCGCTTGGCTTTGTCGCCGTGTCGAAGGCCGCTGCCCACTGGGTTTCAGCGCTTCTGCCGCTTATCCTGGCGACGCCCCCCCTCGCTGTGCTCCTCGGCCTACCCGCGGCCGCCTATTTTCCGTTGGTGATTTCGCTCGCGGTCGCAACGCCGGCGCTGTCGCTTCTCGGCGTCCTCGCCTCGGCGCTCGCGCTTTCATTGCGGCGCGCGTCAATCCTGATGACGATCCTTACCGCCCCCTTGCTTACGCCAGCGGTCATTTTCGGCGTCGCCGCGGCGAACGCCGGCGCTGAAAACAGCCCTCTTTTCGGCCCGCTCCTAATGCTGCTCGCGGCATTTACTCTCTTATTTCTCATCGCCATGCCGCTTGCGGCCGGCGCCGCTTTACGGTTCAACATCGACTGAATGGCCTTCGACCTCGCAAATCCCCAACGCTTCGAAAAGCTGGCGGCGCGGCTCGTCCCGCTTTTGACGATCGCCTCCGGCGTGACAGCGCTGTTCGGACTTTACATGGCGCTTTTCGACTCGCCTGCGGACTATCAGCAAGGCGACAGCGTCCGGATCATGTATGTACATGTGCCGGCCGCATGGATGGCCCTCCTGTGCTACTCGACGATGGCGATCGCGTCAGCAATCGGTTTCATTTTCAAGCATCCGCTTGCGGATGTCGCCGCCAAATCCGCGGCGCCGATCGGCGCCGCGTTCACCTTTCTTGCGCTTGTCACCGGTTCGCTTTGGGGCAAGCCGATGTGGGGAACGTGGTGGGCGTGGGATGCGCGTCTTACTTCCGTGTTGATCCTGTTTTTCCTCTACATCGGCTACATCGCGCTGTGGAACGCTATCGACGACAAAATTCGCGCGGCGAGGCTTGCGGCGATCGTCTGCCTTGTCGGCTTCATCAACATCCCCATTATCAAGTTTTCGGTCGACTGGTGGAACAGCCTGCATCAGCCGGCGAGCGTCCTTCGCGCGGGCGGGCCGACGATACACGGCTCGATGCTGACGCCGCTTATCCTGATGGGCGCGGCCTACGCGTTGGGCTTTGCCGCGCTGCTGCTCGTCTCAATGCGCGGCGAACTCGCCGAACGCCGCATCGCGCGGCTTGAGCAGGCCGGCCGCCCGCCCTCGAAGGCGACGGTCGCATGAGCAAACGAACCAGGCGACTCATTCTGGTCTGCGGCGTGGTCGGCGTCGCGGCCGTCGCACTGGCGCTGACATTGACCGCCCTCAAGTCAACGGTCGCCTATTTCTACACGCCTTACGATCTGCGCGAGCTTTCATCGCCGCCGGCCGGCCTTATTCGCCTCGGCGGCCTTGTCGCTCCGGGAAGC
>JACADX010000352.1 GCA_013389125.1 Parvularculaceae bacterium
ATGGTGCCCAGAAGAGGACTCGAACCTCCACGCCTCGCGGCGCCAGTACCTGAAACTGGTGCGTCTACCAATTCCGCCATCTGGGCACTGGGCGCTGGCCTTAGGGGAGGGTGGGGCGAATTGTCAATGAACGGGGTGTCGCCCGCTTCCGGCGGGGCGATGGGCGGCGTTGTTCCACGCCCTGAAATTCGATAGGCCTCCGGCGCGACACACGGATTAAGGACCATGACGCGCGTCACATCGGAGCAGGGAGCGGGCAAGCTTGCGGTCGTGTTCGGCGGCTCGGGTTTTATAGGGCGCAATGTGGTGCGCGATCTCGCCAAGCGCGGCTGGCGGGTTCGCGTCGCCGTCCGACGGCCGCATCATGCGCAGTTCTTAAGGCCGATGGGCGCCGTCGGCCAGGTGCAGCTGTTTCAGGCGAATGTTCGCCATCGGGCGTCGGTCGAGCAGGCGCTTTCGGGCGCTGACGCCGTCATCAATCTTGTCGGGCTGCTCTTTCAGTCCGGGTCGCAGAGCTTTGAGCGCGTCCAGGCGCAAGGCTCGGCCGCCGTCGCCGAACTTGCTGCGAAAGAGGGCGTGCGGACGTTCGTCCACCTGTCGGCGATCGGCGCCGATGCGACGAGCGACAGTCATTATGCACGGACGAAGGCCGAAGGCGAACGCGCGGTTCGCGACGCTGTTCCGACGGCGACGATCATGCGTCCCTCCGTCGTCTTCGGCCCCGAGGATCAGTTTTTCAACAAGTTCGCAACGATCCTTTCCATGGCGCCGCCTTATCTGCCGTTGCCGCTGCTCATCGGCGGCGGGGCGACGAAGTTCCAGCCGGCCTATGTCGATGACGTTGCAGACGCGATCGCCGCCGCGCTCGAATCGCCGGCGGCGCGCGGCAAGACCTATGAGCTTGGCGGACCGCGCACCTATACGTTGCGGCAGATTCTGGAATTCATCATGGATGAAACGGGCCGGCGGCGCTTACTTGCGCCGGCGCCTTTCGCCGTCGCGCCTGCGATCGGGGCTTTCGGCGAGTTGCTGAACTGGATCCCGTTCTTCGATCCGCCGATCACCCGCGACCAGATCCGGCTTTTAAAGCGCGACAATATCGTCGCGCCGGACGCGCTCACTTTCGCCGATCTCGGCGTTTCGCCGCGGACGGTCGAGGCGATCGTTCCCGCCTATCTCGCGCGCTACCGAAAATACGGCCAGTTCGCCGAGCGGCTCGCCTGATCGCGTCCCCGCGCCTCAATTCAATCGTCCGTAGTCGTCATAACGCCGGTCGAGATTTGAGAATCTCGTCAGCTTCTCTTCAAAGGCGAGTTCGACTTTTCCAATCGGGCCATGGCGCTGTTTGCCGATGATGATCTCGGCGACGCCTCGCGCGGCGTCGCATTTCGCCTGCCATTCGGCGAAATCCGGCGAGTCCGGCCGCGGCTCCGTGCGTCTTAGATAATAATCCTCGCGATAGATGAACATCACGACGTCCGCATCCTGCTCTATCGATCCGGATTCGCGAAGGTCAGCGAGCTGCGGCCGCTTGTCATCGCGCTGCTCGACCTGGCGGGAGAGCTGGGCGAGCGCGATCACGGGAACGTTGAGCTCCTTGGCGAGCGCTTTGAGCCCCATTGAGATTTCGGTGATTTCCTGAACCCGCCCGTCATTGCGCCGCGAGGCTGAAGCGGAGAGAAGCTGCAGATAGTCGATGACAAGGAGCCCGAGGCCGTGCTGTCGCTTGAGGCGTCGCGCGCGCGCCGCGACCTGCACGATCGAGAGCCCGCCCGTGTCGTCGATATAGAGCGGCAAGGATTCAAGCTCGCGGGCGGCGTGATAGATGCGTTCGAACTGCTCCTGATCGACTTCGCCGCGCCTTATCTCGTTTGATGGGATGCCGGAGGTTTCGGCGATGATCCGCGTCGCAAGCTGGTCCGCCGACATTTCAAGTGAGAAGAGGCCGACGACGGCGCCGTCGGTCGATTTGTAGCTTCCGTCTGGCTGCCGCTCAGCCCGGTAAGCGCGCGCGGCGTTCACCGCGATGTTCGTCGCCAGCGAGGATTTTCCCATGCTGGGACTGCCGGCGATGATGATGAGGTCCGAGGGATGGAGCCCGCCCAGCGTATGATCGAGATCGCGAAGTCCCGTGGCGACGCCTGCAAGGCCGCCGTCGCGCTTGACGGCCGCGTCCGCGATGTCGATCGCTTCTGCGATCGCGGTCCTGAAACTCTTGAAGCCGCCGCCGTATTTTCCGGTTTCAGCAAGCTTGTAAAGCGCTTGCTCGGCTTCCGCGAGCTGCGCCGCAGGCTCATCGTCGAGCGAAGCGTCCCGGGCGCGTTCAATCAGCTCTGAACCGACAGCGATAAGACCACGTCGAACCGACATGTCGAAGACGACGCGCGCGTAGTCCGGCGCGCCCGCGGTCGACGGAACGTTCGCCGCAAGCTGCTCGAGATATTTGCGCCCGCCGGCTTGCGCATAGCCGGGCGACGCGGCGAGCGAGGCGTCGACCAGCACCGGCGAGGCGAGGCGACCCTGATTAATAAGGGCGCCGCAGGTGTTGTAGATCAGTTGGTGAACCGGATCGAAAAAATGCTCGGTCTTCAGGAAGGCGGCGATCCGATAGTAGATTTCATTGTCAAAGAGGATCGCCCCTAGGACCGCCTGCTCGGATTCAAGACTGATCGGCGTGCGCTTAGCCTGCGTCGCGTCCTTCTCGTCCGGTTTCACCGCGCCGTCCGCCATGGACTTCATCAAACACAAAAAAAACCGGCCGTCGAGCGGCCGGTTTTCCCTTAATTCCACATCCGGAATCGCTTATTCCCGTCGTGCAGCCGACTGCGCCGTCTCGTCAAAGAACTCAGCGGTCGATTCCACTTCGGCGCTCGCCGCTTTTTCATCAACGCGCAGCAAGACGTTCTCGCCGCGCGCCTGGCGTTCCGCCTCGTCGGCGGAGCGGGCGATGTTGATTTCGATCGTCGCGCTCACTTCCGGGTGGAGTATTACGCGAACTTTCGAGACGCCGAGCGACTTCAGCGGCTTGTCAAGACGGACCTGCGCTCGGTCGACCTTGACGCCCTCGGCGGCGGCGGCGTCGGCGATATCGCGGGTCGACACGGACCCATAAAGAAGTCCCGCTTCGGACGCCTGACGGATGATCACGAATGAACGTCCATCGAGCTTCTTAGCGGCGCCCTCCGCGTCTTTCCGGCGCTCAAGATTGCGCGCTTCAAGTTCGGCGCGCTGCGCCTCAAAGACCTTCTTGTTCGCTTCACTGGCGCGCAGGGCCTTGTTGCGCGGCAAGAGGAAGTTTCGCGCAAAGCCGGGGCGCACTTTCACAACGTCGCCCATCTGGCCGAGCTTTTCCACGCGTTCGAGCAGGATGACTTCCATGGCGCATCACTCCGAGGCGTAAGGAAGGAGCGCGAGGAAACGCGCGCGCTTGATCGCGCGCGCCAGTTCACGCTGCTTTCTTGCTGAAACGGCGGAAATCCGGGACGGCACGATCTTGCCGCGCTCGGACACGAAGCGCTGCAGAAGCTTCGGATCCTTGTAGTCGATTTTCGGTGCGTCCTCGCCTGAGAAGGGGCAGGTCTTTCGACGGCGCATAAAGGGCTTGGCCATGAATGCTTACTCCTTTCTCAAAATCGGCGGCCACGATCGCCGCGATCGCCGCGATCGCCGCGATCCCCGCGGTCGCCGCGATCTCCGCGGTCGCCGAAGTCGCGGTCGCGACCGTCCCGATCGCGGCGCGAGAGGACGGGCGAGGGCGTCTCGTCAAGTTCGTCGACGCGAATCGTCAACGACCGAAGGATGTCGTCGTTGATGCGTTCCTGACGCTCCAGTTCATGAACGACCGCGGCAGGCGCGTCGATGTTGAAGAGGCTGTAGTGGCCCTTCCGGTTCTTCTTGATTTTGTATTGCAGGCTCCGGAGACCCCAATATTCCGACTTGGCGACCTTGCCGCCATTCTCGGTGATGAGCTTCTGAAGAGTCTCGGTCAGCCCTTCGACCTGCGCGGGCGAAATATCCTGTCGCGCAATAAAGATATGCTCGTAAAGAGGCATCAAGCCAGCTCCACAGTCGCGATGGAGACGGCATCCGCGCATTGCTGGTTGCGCGATCCGCCTTCGGCCCGGAACCTGACGGGACAATCCCGTAAACCGCCCCGTCGGGGCGGCGGCGCCGGCCATCGCTTGAAGGCGGCGGACCTAGCCGAACGCCGGGCTCGACGCAAGGGGCCGCCATTTCCGGCTGGATTTCCGGCGCGGGCGTCAGGCCGGGCGCAGGCCGTCGACAAACTTCGTGAAGACGCCGAACGAGTCCTGCGGCCCGGGCGAGGCCTCCGGGTGATGCTGAACCGAGAATGCCGGCGCGTCCTTGAAACGGATGCCGCAATTCGTTCCGTCAAAGAGGGACGTGAAGGTCGGCTCCACGTTTTCGGGCAGCGTTGAAACATCGACCGTAAAGCCGTGGTTCATCGAGACGATTTCGACTTTGCCGGTTTCGAGATCCTTGACCGGATGGTTCGCGCCGTGATGGCCTTGCGGCATCTTCTTGGTTTTCGCGCCAGCCGCGAGTGCGAGCATCTGATGGCCGAGGCAGATGCCAAGGGTCGGCACTTTGTTCACGATGAGGCTGCGGATAACGGGAATCGCATGTTCGCCGGTCGCGGCCGGATCGCCGGGACCGTTCGAGAGGACGACGCCGTCAGGCTTCTTCGCCATGATGTCGTCGAAACTCGACGTAGCGGGAACGACCGTCACGCGCGCGCCCCGATCCGCGAGGAGGCGAAGGATGTTTCGTTTCACGCCGTAATCGATGACGACGACATGCGGCCCGGATTCATCTGATTTGCCGTAGCCGCGGTCCCATTTCCACGCGGTCTCGGTGTGCCCGTAAGCTTGCAGCGTCGAGACTTCCCTGGCGAGGTCTCGCCCTTCGAGTCCGCTCCAGGCGCACGCCCGCGCCATCAAGGCGGCGATGTCGAAATGACCGGCCGGATGGTGCGCGATGACTGCGTGCGGCATGCCGCGCTCGCGGATCATCGCCGCGAGCGCGCGCGTATCGACGCCGGCGACGCCGATAATGC
>JACADX010000258.1 GCA_013389125.1 Parvularculaceae bacterium
GAATCAGGGCGCTCGCTCTAGGCTTTGATTTGCGCGGCGTTCTTGCGCAAAACCGCGCACACTTTTGCGCACGCCGCTTTAGGGGGTCGAACCGTTTGCCCGACTTCGGCTTTTTATTGGGTGATCAGCTTGCTCGAGAGCCAATCGTCGTCCGGTGCAACAATCGTTCGTGTCCGGAATAGCCGCCGGTCGCCATGTGCAGGACTGATCGGTTGTCCCACATCAGCAGCATATTCGCCGACCATTTTTGGCGATACTGAAAGGCATGCTGCGTCTGCCAGCGATAAAGATCGCCGAGCAGCGCCATGCCATCGTTCGCATCCATGCCTTCGACGCCGATGATGTAGCCGGCGCAGCCGAAGAGCGCCTCGCGCCCGGTCTCAGGATGGCGGCGGATGAAGGGATGAGACTCAGTCGCCGTCGCCATGTCGGACGGACGGATATCCATCGCGCGCGCCGCGTCATTGACGCCGTAAGCGCCCTGTTTTGAATAGGCCGCGCGCGCGGAGTGGATCGCGCGCCTTCCCTCGATCCGCTTGCGCAGATCGTCCGGCATTCTTTCAAGCGCCAACGCCTGATTGGCGAACAAGGTGTCGCCGCCGACCGGCGGGATCGTAATCCCGTAAAGGCAGGTGCCGGCGGGAGGCGTCGCTTGGAAGCTCCAGTCGGTGTGCCAGGCCTCGGCGAAAATCGGTCCCGTCTCGGACGCCGCGCGCGCGACCGCGATGATGTGCTTCCTTCCCGGGATCGGCGCAATGAACGGGTCTTCGCCGAACGGCCCGAAATAAAGCGTGAACCGCTCGAGATCGTCGTCGTTCATCTTCTGATCCGGAAAGGCGAGCACGAAATGCGTCAGCCATGCGGCGCGAATGTCGGCGACGACGCCGTCGGGCAGCGGCTTTGCGAGATCGACGCCGCGAACGATCGCGCCGCAGGCCTCGCCAGAGGGGGTAATGTCGAGGGTCATGACGCCAGCCTATCGCCTTTCCGGCCCGAGATCCCGCATGGGCCGCATCGCGGAAACGAAGCCTCGCCCGCTACAGAATCGCCTCGTCCATGCCGACCTTGGCGACCTCGTAGCCGCGTTTCAAATCCGCGATATGTTTCCTCATCCAGTCGCCGGCGAGATCGGCGTCGCGGCGCTCGAACGCCTCGATCAGCTTGCGCTGCGCGTTGAGGATACGGTCCTTCGCTTTCGGCGCGCGCGCAATCACCTGACGAAGGCTCTCGCCGATCATCAGGTTCAAGGATTGCAGCATCGCCAGCATGACGCGGTTGTCGAGACCCTTGGCGATCTCTTGAAAGAACGCGACCGCGCCGTCGACTGTCGCTTCGTGATCCCTTTCAGACGCCGCCTCAAGCGTTGCGCGAACGGCTATGAGGTCGGCGATCTTCGCCTTTGAAAGGCGCGCCGCCGCAAGCCTCGCCGCTTCCGGATAAAGCGCCGCCAGCGTGTCGAACACTTCGGAAAAAGTGACGCCGCCGAGCGCGAAGCTTTTCGACGCCGCCGCCGCGATGTCCGACTCTGCGGGACGCTTGATGAAGAACTTTTTCGCCGGGCCGCGCACAACGAGGCCGGTCTGCTCGAGAAGCCGCAGCCCCTCGCGCACCGTCGAGCGCGTCACGCCGAACTGCGCGCAAAGCTCGGCTTCCGTCGGAAGGTGCGCCCCGTCTTTGAGCGCGCCTGATGAAATCTTCGCCTCTATCGCGCGAAAGACCTTGAGATAAGCAGGCGCGCGCTCGATCGGCTGAAATCCGCCGTCCATCACGCGCTCGCCTCGAAGAGCTGGCGGCCGATCAGCATGCGGCGGATTTCCGAAGTTCCGGCGCCGATTTCATAGAGCTTGGCGTCGCGGAGTATGCGGCCGGTTGGAAACTCATTGATGTAGCCGTTGCCGCCCAGAAGCTGGATCGCGTCGAGCGCGACCTGCGTCGCCTTTTCCGCCGCATAGAGGATGCAGCCCGCCGCGTCCTGCCGCGTCGTCTCTTTACGGTCGCAGGCGCTCGCGACTGCGTAGACGTAAGCCTTGCAGGCGTTCATCGTCGTATACATGTCGGCGATCTTTCCCTGCACCAGCTGGAACTCGCCGATCGACTTTCCGAACTGCTTTCGGTCGTGGATGTAGGGCATGACGACGTCCATCGCCGCCTGCATGAGGCCAAGACAGCCGCCGGCAAGCACCGTGCGCTCGTAGTCAAGACCGCTCATCAAAACGCGGACGCCGTCGCCTTCGGCGCCCATCCGGTTTTCCGCCGGCACCTCGCAATCCTCGAATACGAGCTCGCCGGTGTCGGAGCCGCGCATGCCGAGCTTGTCGAGCTTTTGCGCCGTGGAAAAACCCTTGAACCCCTTCTCGACGATGAAGGTCGAAATGCCGCGCGAGCCTTTCTCCGGCGCCGTCTTGGCGTAAACGGCGACGACGTCCGCCGTCGGGCCGTTGGTGATCCACATCTTGTTGCCGTTGAGGATGTAGCGATCGCCCTTCTTCTCGGCGCGGAGCTTCATCGACACGACATCGGACCCGGCGCCCGGTTCCGACATCGCGAGCGCGCCAAGATGTTCGCCCGAGATGAGCTTCGGCAGATATCGCTTCTTCTGTTCTTTCGAGCCGTTGAGGTTGATCTGGTTGACGCAGAGATTGGAGTGCGCGCCGTAGGAAAGCCCGACGGCGCCGCTGCCGCGCGAGATTTCCTCCATCGCGACGACATGCGCGACATAGCCGAGGCCGGACCCGCCGAATTCCGGATCCGCGGTGATCCCGAGAAGGCCGAGCGCCCCAAGCTCAGGCCAGAGGTCGCGCGGGAATTCGTTCATCGCGTCGATTTCCGCCGCCCTCGGCGCGAGACGGTCGGCGACCCAGCGCGCCACCATCTCGCGCATTTCCTCGACTTCCTCGGGCAGGCCGAAATTGAGCTGCGGGACGTTGCGGGCCATCGGTCTCTCCTTCGCGCGGCGGGCGGCCTTAACCGCCCCGAAGGACATTATCACATATTGCTATTGTCAGACAATAGGATTATTGAGACCTCGACGGGCGTTCGACGCGCCCGGGAAGGACGGAAACCGTGATCGCGCAACGCATCCTTGCGGCGGGACTTTTCGGCCTCGGCGGCTCCGCCGTGGCGATTGGGGCCGGCAATTTCCTTTTGGGGCCCTCCTCCGTCGCGAATTTCTGCGCCTCGATCCTTGGGCTTGAGGGCAATGCGGGCGGCGCCCTCGCCGTCCCGGACGCCGACAACGAAATGCGCTTCTACGCCGTCCTCTGGATTGCTTTTGGCGTCACCGCCGTTCGAGCAGCGCGCGCATTGCCCGGCGCCCTCGGCGCCGCGCGATTGCTGCTCGCGCTGTTTTTCGCTGGCGGCGCCGGTCGCGCCCTATCGACGGCGACCGCCGGCGCGCCGCATCAATTGTTCGTCGTGCTGATGTGGATCGAACTCCTTGCCTCGCCTGCGCTGCTGCTGTTGTCAATGACCTTGAAGCCCGCCGACACGCGCTGAACAAAGAGACCGTCATGGGACGCATCCGCTCGCAGATCGATGTTCAGTCGGAAGGCTTCGCGGCGAACCGCGCGGCGATGGAGAAGCTCGTCGCCGAATTGAAGGCCAATACGGCGAAAGTCGCGGAAGGCGGCGGCCCGCGCTACGCCGAGCGCCACAAGGAGCGCGGCAAGCTCCTCGCGCGCGAGCGGATCGAACGCCTCGTCGATCCCGGCGCGCCGTTCCTCGAACTTGGCGGCTTCGCCGCGTGGGAGATGTATTCGGGCGACGTCAACGGCGCGGGGATCATCACCGGCATCGCCCGCATCGCTGACGTCGAATGCATGATCGTCGCGAATGACCCGACCGTCAAAGGCGGCACCTATCACCCGATGACGGTGAAGAAGCATCTGCGCGCGCAAGAGATCGCGGCGGAAAATCGCCTGCCCTGCATTTATCTCGTCGAGTCGGGCGGCGCGTTCCTCCC
The DNA here is from genome assembly GCA_013389125.1 of Parvularculaceae bacterium. GTDB lineage: Bacteria > Pseudomonadota > Alphaproteobacteria > Caulobacterales > Parvularculaceae > Amphiplicatus. Next base: position 3,962 of record JACADX010000258.1, read on the forward strand.
CATGCAGGACGAGGTCTTTCCGGACAAGGACGATTTCGGCCGCATCTTTTTCAACCAGGCGAATCTGTCGGCGGCCGGCATCCCGCAGATCGCCGTCGTGCACGGGAGCTGCACCGCCGGCGGCGCCTACGTTCCCGCAATGTCCGACGAAGCGATCATCGTCCGCCGGCAGGGTACGATTTTTCTGGGCGGGCCGCCGCTCGTCAAGGCGGCGACCGGCGAAATCGTATCAGCCGAGGATCTTGGCGGCGGCGATGTCCACACGCGCGAGTCGGGCGTCGCCGATCATCTCGCCGAAGACGACGATCACGCGCTTGGATTGGCGCGCCGGATCGTGTCGCGCCTTAACTGGGTGAAGCAGGGGTCGCTCGTTTGCGCAGACCCCGCCCCGCCCGCGTATGATCCGAAGGAGATCTACGGCGTCGTCGAGCGCGACATCAGAAAGCCGTATGACGCGCGGGAGATCATCGCCCGCATCGTCGACGGATCGATCTTCGACGAGTTCAAGCCGCTCTACGGCTCGACGCTCGTCGCCGGCTTTGCTCACATCCACGGCTTTCCGGTCGGCATCCTCGCCAATAACGGCATCCTCTTTTCGCCGAGCGCGCAGAAGGGCGCGCATTTCATCGAGCTATGCTGTCAGCGGAAGATCCCGCTCGTCTTCCTTCAGAACATCACTGGTTTCATGGTCGGGAAGTCGGCGGAAGCGGGCGGCATCGCGAAAGACGGCGCGAAACTCGTCACTGCTGTCGCGACGGCGCGCGTTCCGAAATTCACGATCGTCGTCGGCGGCTCCTACGGCGCCGGCAATTACGGCATGTGCGGACGCGCCTATTCCCCGCGCTTCCTCTTCATGTGGCCGAACGCGCGCATCTCCGTCATGGGCGGCGAGCAGGCGGCGAGCGTTCTTGCGACCGTCCGCCGCGAGGGATTGCGCAAGGGCGAGGAATGGAGCGGCGCGGCCGAAGAGGAGTTCAAGAACGGCATAAGAGCCGATTACGATCGTCAGGGCTCGCCCTATTACTCGTCGGCGCGCGGCTGGGACGACGGAATCATCGACCCGGCGCAGACGCGCGACGTCTTGGGGCTGTGCATTTCGGCGAGTTTGAACGCGCCGGTCGAAGCGACAAAGTTCGGCGTTTTCAGGATGTGAGCTGATGTTCAGGAAAATCCTCATCGCCAATCGCGGCGAAATCGCCGTTAGGGTCGCAAGGACCGCGCGGCGGATGGGAATAGCGACGGTCGCGGTCTATTCCGACGCCGATGCGTCCGCGCCGCATGTGAAAGCATGCGATGAGGCCGTCCATATCGGCCCGCCGCAGCCCGCCGAAAGCTATCTGAGGATCGACAAGATCGTCGACGCCGCGCGGCGCACGGGCGCCGAAGCGATCCATCCCGGCTACGGCTTTCTCTCCGAGAATGAGAAATTCGCCGCCGCGCTCGAAGAGGCGGGGATTGTTTTCATCGGTCCGACGAAAGAGTCGATCCGCGCCATGGGATCGAAATCGGCGGCGAAGGACCTGATGGAGAAAGCCGGCGTGCCGACGACGCCCGGCTATCAGGGCGCCGATCAATCGTACGAAACGTTCCGGCGCGAATGCGCGCGAATCGGATACCCCGTGCTCCTGAAGGCGACGGCAGGCGGCGGCGGCAAGGGCATGAAGATCGTCGAACGCGAGGCCGATCTCGCTGAGCAGCTCGCTTCCGCGCAGCGCGAAGGAAAGAGCTCCTTCGGCGATGACCGCGTGCTCGTCGAGAAGTACATTCCGCGCGCGCGGCACCTTGAAGTGCAAATTGTCGGCGACGGAATGGGCAATGTCGTCCACTTCTTCGAGCGCGACTGCTCGGTGCAGCGCCGCCACCAGAAAATCATCGAGGAGGCGCCGGCGCCGCGCCTCCCGGCGGATGTGCGAAAGCGCCTTCACACCATCGGCGTCAACGCTGGGAAGGCGGTCAATTATCGCGGCGCCGGCACCGTCGAATGCCTCTATGACGGAAAAGACGGCGTCTGGTTCATGGAGATGAACACCCGGCTTCAGGTCGAACATCCGGTGACGGAGGAATTGACCGGCGTCGACCTCGTCGAGTGGCAGCTCAAGGTCGCCGCCGGCGAGGGCCTTCCCAAGAAGCAGGAGGAAATCCGCGAACAGGGCTGGGCGTTTGAGGCGCGGCTTTACGCGGAAAATCCCGACAACAATTTCGCGCCTTCGATCGGCGCCTTGACGACGCTCCGCTTTCCGAAAGAGGAGCGCACCGATTCCGGCGTCGAGGAAGGGCAGACGATCACGCCCTTTTACGATCCGATGATCGCCAAAATCATCCGCCACGGCCGGACGCGCGAGGAAGCGCTCGCCCGCCTACGCCTCGCGCTCGCCGAAATCCGGGTTGGCGGCCTTGAAACCAACGCCCGTTTCCTCCATCGCCTCGCCTCCGATCCCGACTTCATCGCCGGCGACGTGTCGACGCGCTACATTGATGAGCATCGCGAGTCTCTCTTCGCCAACCCGCAGATCGAGCAGCGCGCGGTTGCGGCGGCGCTCCTCCAGCTGGATGTCGAGACGCGCGCGGCGGCCGGGCGCGATCCGTGGGAGTCTCTCACCGGCTTCCGCCTCAACAAGCCGGCGAAGGCCGTCGCCTGGATCACGGTCGACGGCGAAGCCGCAATCGCCCGGATGACCAGGGGCGCCGAAGGCGTCGACGTCGAGATAGACATGAACGCCGCGGCGGCGAAGCGGCGGAAGTACGCGGATGCGCGCCCCACGTCCCCCGCAAGGGAAGCGGAATTGCGGCGCTTTTCCGTCATCGGCGAACCGTCAGCGAACGGCCTACGCCTCACCCTCGACGGCGAGACTTTCGAGGCCAGCGTTGTCGATCATGGCAATATGAAGCGCGTCTTCATCGGCGCCGAACGCCATGACGTTCAGCATCCGGATGTTCTGTCGGGCGCGCTCGCGGGACATTCGGCGGGCGGATCGCTCAATGCGCCGATGCCAGGGGTCGTGACGCTCCTCAAGGCCAAACACGGCGAGCGGGTTGAAGCCGGCGCCGTCCTCCTCGTCATGGAGGCGATGAAGATGGAGCACGCGATCAAGGCGCCGCATGACGGCGTCGTCAAAGCCTTCCGCTTCAAACCGGGCGATCAGGTGAAAGACGGCGACTTGCTGGTGGAGTTCGAGGAAACGGCGTAGTAGCGCAGCGCGCGAAGCCGCTCAGGAGGGACCTATGTACGACATGAAGAATGTGAAGAAGCTCGGAAAGCTTGGCGAGCTGGCGCCAGATGCGATGAGGGCTTTCGCCGCCTTCGATAAGGCGGCGCTCGCCGACGGCGCCATTCCGGTGAAGTACAAGGAGTTGATCGCGCTCGCCGTCGCGATGACGACCCAATGTCCTTATTGCCTCGAAATCCACGTCGGCAACGCAAAGAAGGCCGGCGCCAGCGAAAAAGAGATCGCCGAGGCGGCGTTCGTAGCAGCAGCGCTTCGCGCAGGCGCTGCGGTCACGCATGCCACCCATCTTGTCGAGTAGCGCCCGGAGCGTGATGCAAAAAGGTGGAAACCGGTTTTTTGCGTGATCACGCGACAAATCAAGAGGCTGGCGCGACGCGCTGATTCCGGTTTCCTACGTTTCGCGCAAGGCGCGCCCGAATTCCGTGATGACGGCAATTGCCCGAATTACGCCGCTTGCGGGCGCCTGGCCAACTCGCTTCTGACAAACGCGACAAACGCCGGGTCTTCGCCCTGCAGGTTCGCTTCGACATAGCGCGCAAAGTCCGGACGTTTGAGCCAGTAGGAGAAAAAGTCCGCCCACGAACCCCAGCGGCGTCCGCCCTGCCCCGTCGGCGAGTCTTCATAAAGAAGGATGTAGGCGCGCTCGAAGAGCGCCATCAGCATTTCATAATAGATCGCCTGACGCCGGCGCTGGTCCGGCGTCAGATTTCCGCCGGACGCTTCAAGCACGTCGAGTTCGGGATGGGCGAGCGCCGCCTAAAGGATCGCCGAATATTGCTGAGACAGCTGGACGTAGATTTCGTCCTCGCGCTGCTCAAGCTCCTTCGCCTCGTTGACGCGCTCGGCGCGAAGCTCGCGCCAGATCGTCAGCACCGCGATGGGGAGACCGAGGACAGTGACGAGATAGCTCATGAACTCCCAGAGCCGCATCGTTTCTTCGCCGATCATTTGACGCCTCCGTCCGTCCGGATGGCGTCATCCTGCCGTGCGCCGTGCGCCGAAGAAAGCGCCGGCGCTTTACTTCTTGCGGCGCGGCCGGCTCCGGCGCATCAAGGAAGCATGGAACCTCTTCCCATCCTTACGGAGATCGACGGACCCCTATTCGTCGTCACCATCAACCGGCCGGAGCGACGAAACGCCGTCGACCGAGACTGCGCCGACGCGCTCGCGCGCGCCTTCGCGGCCTTTGATCAGGACAAGGATTTATCGGTCGCGATCCTCACCGGCTCCGGCGGGCAATTCTGCGCCGGCGCGGACCTTAAAGCCGTCGCGGAAGGGCGCGGCAACCGGACGGAGCCGACCGGCGACGGTTCGATGGGGCCGACGCGAATGACGCTGTCAAAGCCCGTTATCGCGGCCGTCGAAGGCCATGCCGTCGCCGGCGGGCTTGAACTCGCGCTCTGGTGCGACCTTCGCGTCGCGGCGCGGAATGCGACCTTCGGGGTTTACTGCCGGCGCTTCGGCGTGCCGCTCATCGACGGCGGCACTGTTCGCCTGCCGCGGCTTATCGGAGCCTCGCGCGCAATGGACATGATCCTGACCGGACGCGCGGTCGGCGCGGAGGAAGCCTTCGCGTGGGGTCTCGCCAATCGGCTCGCCGAGCCCGGCGCCTCGCTCATCGAGGCGAAGGCGCTGGCGCGCGAGCTTTCAAGCCTTCCGCAAGTCTGCATGCGGAATGACCGACTGTCGGCGCTGCGCCAGTGGTCCTTGTCCGAGCCCGACGCAATCGCCGCTGAGTTCGCCCTCGGCGTCAGGACCCTTACTTCCGGCGAGACGCTCGCCGGCGCCGCGCGGTTCGCGAAAGGCGCCGGCCGCGGCGGCAAAGCGATCTAGCGCAAGAGACCCTGCTTGCGCGCGCGCATCGAATACCAGAGGAAAAATGCGCAGCCGACGAAGACGACGGCATGCATGAGCCAAGCGCTCATCCCGTCGCCGTGCGGCGCCGGCTCAATGAGGATGCTGTAAACGACGCTGGTCACGAAGGCGGCGAGCGAGGCGAAAAAGACCGGGACCGCAAGCTTGTTGCGCAAGAGGAGGAGAGCGGTCCCGAGCACTGCGCCCCAGACGCCGGTCGCCCAGACCGCGGTCATCCAGAAGGGCATGGCGTTAAGGTGCGCGATCTGGGCGTCCGTCATCCCGACCGAGCGCAGATACGCCTCGCCGCCGGTCTTCGACATGAAATAGTCATAGGCGCCGTAGCCGTTCCAGACGAGGCCGACGACGCCGACCGCCCAGAAATGCCAGGGCGCCTTTTTCTCCGCGGCAGCAACCGACATGGTTTCCTCCCTCGTGATTTAGGTACCCGTTTCGTTACCATTTTTCTGGCCGACCGCCAACCGCCGCGCTTTGCGGGGCCGCGAGATTCGGCCTAGAGGGGCCGACTGTCCGCAACGCAAGCTTTCGAAAATGGCAGCAAAATCGGCGAAAAAGCCCCAGGAGCCTGACCTCTTCGGCGGCGGCGGCGGCGATTACACCGCCAAGGACATCGAAGTCCTTGAAGGCCTCGAGCCCGTCCGCAAGCGCCCCGGCATGTATATCGGCGGCACAGACGAAAAGGCGCTGCATCACCTTTTCGCCGAAGTCCTCGACAATTCGATGGACGAGGCCGTCGCCGGCCACGCAAGCCGGATCGAGGTCGAGCTTCACGAAAACGGCCGCCTGTCCGTTTCGGACAACGGCCGCGGCATGCCTGTCGACCCGCATCCGAAGTTCAAGGGGAAATCCGCGCTCGAAGTCATCATGACGATGCTGCATTCGGGCGCCAAGTTTGAAAGCAAGGCCTACAACACCTCGGGCGGCCTTCACGGGGTCGGCGTCTCGGTCGTCAACGCGCTCTCGGACGATCTCACTGTCGAAGTCTGTCGGAACCGCACCATGTGGCGCCAGACCTATTCAAAGGGCGCGCCGACGTCGAAGCTGAAAGAGATCGGCCCGGCGCCGAACAAGCGCGGGACGACGGTCACGTTTCATCCGGACCCGGAGATATTCGGCGCGAAAGCGGCCTTCAAGCCGGCGCGGCTTTACCGGATGGCGCGCTCGAAGGCCTATCTCTTCGGCGGCGTCGAGATTCGCTGGCGCTGCGCGCCCTCGCTCATCAAGGACGACACGCCCGCCGAGGCCTCGTTCCATTTCGAGGCGGGGCTGACTGACTATCTCGCCTCGCTTGTGGGCGGCAAGCCGACCGTCACCGATGAAATGTTCGCGGGCAAGGTCGACCGCAAGGACGACGGCGGCCACGGTTCGGTCGAGTGGGCCGTGTGCTGGGGCGCTGCGGGGTTCGGCCCCCAAAATGACGAGGCGGACGGCTTCATCCACTCCTACTGCAATACGATCCCGACGTCGGAAGGTGGCACGCACGAGGCGGGCCTTCGCGCGGCGCTGTCGAAGGGCCTCAGAAGCTACGCCGATCTCGACGGCAACAAGAAGGCCGGAATCGTCACGCCTGAAGACGTCATGACGACGGCGGGCGCGCTGTTGTCCGTGTTCGTCCGCAATCCAGAATTCCAGGGCCAGACGAAAGACAAGCTGGCGACGGCGGAGGCCCAGCGCCTTGTCGAGAACGCCGTGCGCCCCGCCTTCGACCACTGGCTCGCGAGCCACCCGAAGCAGGCGAACGACCTTCTCGACTGGGTTATTGACCGCGCAGATGAGCGGATGCGCCGCCGCAAGGAGAAGGAAGTGAGCCGCGCCGCCGCGACGCGCAAGCTCCGTCTCCCCGGCAAGCTCGCCGATTGCTCGCAAAAGGACCGCGAGGGCACTGAGATCTTCCTCGTCGAAGGCGATTCGGCGGGCGGCAGCGCGAAACAAGCGAGGAACCGCGCAACGCAGGCGATCCTTCCCTTGCGCGGCAAAATCCTCAACGTCGCCTCGGCGACGCGCGACAAGATCATGGCGAACGAGGAAATCCAGGACATCGCGCAAGCCTTGGGCGTCGGATTGGGCGCGAAGTTCGATCTCGATGATCTTCGCTATGAGAAGATCATCATCATGACCGACGCCGATGTCGACGGCGCGCACATCGCCTCGCTCCTCATCACCTTCTTCTATCAAGAGATGAAGGGGTTGATCGACGCGGGGCGGCTCTATCTCGCGCAGCCGCCGCTCTATCGCCTCACCGCTGGCGGCAAGACCCACTATGCGATGGACGACGCAGCGCGAGAAAGACTCCTGAAGACCGAATTCAAGTCAAACCAGAAGGTCGAGGTCGGCCGCTTCAAGGGCCTTGGCGAAATGATGCCGGCGCAATTGAAGGAAACGACGATGGACCCGAGATCGCGCACGCTCGCCCGCGTCGTCATCGCCGACGACAAGCAGGAATTCGCCCTGGATTTGGTCGACCGCCTGATGGGCAAGAAGGCCGAAGCGCGGTTCCTGTTCATTCAGGAGAATGCGAGCTTTGTGAGGGGCGAGCTGGATATTTAGAGCGGCGTGCGCTGAAGTGTGCGCGGTTTTGCGCAAGAACGCCGCGCAAATCAAAGCCTAGAGCGAGCGCCCTGATTCCGAATCATGGCGCGAAGCTCTCGGCGCGTCTTTCCCTTCCGCTCTCCTTATAAAGAAGGAGCGGGAAGGACGACGGCCGTCGCCTCATCCGGCCGAACAAGCCGCGCGCGCGGCGAGGCCCATCAAAATCCAGAAACCGATTGCGAACGTCCCAGACAGCGGCTGAACTTCCTCAACGCGCCGAAGTCGTGGATCAAAACCATCATCGCGGAAAACGTCGATGCGGAGAAGGACGTCCGGCACGGCCCGAAAGGCGAGCATGAAACGCGAGAAATCCGGTCGCCGCCGCCTATTTCTTCGCGAATTTCTGCGTCTCGGCGAGGTTAAGACCGGTCGCAGCCGCTTTGCGCGCGGCGGGTTTTTTCTTCGCCGGCAAACCTGCGTCGCGTTCAAGGCGGAGCTGGCGCAGCTTCTCGGATTTAAGGCGCTGCTTTTCAGCGGCGACGCGC
>JACADX010000409.1 GCA_013389125.1 Parvularculaceae bacterium
AAAAAGCGCCGCGACCGCGGCTGACGCCTTTGAATATCCCCCCGACGGATGACGATTCACCAAAGATCCTCCATGCGGAACTTGCGCGCGAAGGTCTATGAACCGGGATTCCGCCGCACACCTTACAAGTCGTAAAATCTCAGGATGGTAATGTGCGAGACCTCGATTCGCGTTACAAAAATGATATTCTGTATACAGATCGTCGCCGAGCGGCGGCGCCCAAAACCGTGAGAGTTCAAGGCGCTACGGCGCGCGGCGGCGACGCGTCGGCGCTGCGGGCGAGCGCGCCGGAACGTGACGAAATATTCATGCCGAAGACTGCGCCGGCGGTTTCTTCGACGTCGCCGGCGGGCAAAGTGATTCGCCAAAAGGGAGAAAATCCCGTGCTGGCTCGCGTCGGCGATATTCGTTTCTTTTCCAAATCCATGCATGGAATCCGGGACTTGTTTTCATGACGGGCGCATTCGCGCCCCAGCTTTCGACCCGGCCGCCCGGCGCCCGCCGGACCGGCTGGCCGGTCCGCCCTTGCGGCGACGGCGCGACGGGGTCGCAGGGCGCCGAAAGGCGCTCGGCGGCGGGCCGCCGATGATCGTGCCTATACGGATGAATTGCGGAGAGCGCCGGCGGCGCAATCCGATCGCCGACGCCGTCCGTTCGTTCGGTTCGGCCTTGCGAACTATCGATCGCCGATATGGCGGTTGATGAACTCAAGCGATTTTGAGAGCGTCGCGGTCCGGCTTGCCGATCGCGAGAGCCAGTGATCCTCGCCCTTGAGTTCGACAAGTTCGACGGGCTTGCCGGCGGCCTTGAGCGCGTCATGCATTTTGACGCTGTGGCTGAAGGGAACGACCGTATCGTCGCGGCCATGGATGAGCATGATTGGCGGGCCCGCGCGATCGGCGTTTTTCGCCGGACTGACTTCGTGAAGCGCGTCGGCGTCCCGAAACCGGCTGCCGAGGCGAACGTCCCAATAGTCTTCCGCAAGGTCGCTCCGTTTCGCCGCTCTGCCGATGAGCGACAGAAGATCGGAAACGCCGTTGACGCTGACCGCGCAGGCGTAAAGATCGGGCGTCAAGGTCGCGCCGGCAAGCGCGGCGTAGCCGCCATAGCTCGCGCCGACGATGCAGATGCGTTCCGGATCGGCGATGCCGTCGGCAACGAGCTTGGTGACGCCGTCGGTGATGTCATCCTGCATCTTGCGTCCCCACTCGCCGAAGCCGGCGCTGAGGAATGCGTCGCCATAGCCGTCGGAGCCGCGGAAATTGGGCTGGTAAACAAGGTAGCCATTGGCTGCGTAGAAGAACGACCACCAGTCGAACGCCATGTCGTCGCGTCCGGCGGGCCCGCCGTGAGGAAGCACGATGAGCGGCAATTTCGACTTTTGAGCTCCGTTCGGCACGGTCAGATAGCCGCGGATGCTGAGCCCGTCGTCGCTCGCGTAATGGTAGGCCTCCTTCCTTGCGACCGACTTCCCGTCAAGCGGCGGATAAGACGCCGCGATCATGCTGAGAGACTTCGCCGCGCGATCAAATAGAAAATATTGTTCGGGATGATCGGCGTAGACCGCCTTGACGACCAATTTCCGGCCGTCGTCCGATTTCGATAAGATCATCGGCGCAGCGCCCGGAAGGGCCTTCGCGAGCTGGTCCTGAATTTTTTGCTCGGCGGGGTCGAAATGCGCGGCGCGAGGGAGATCATCCGTATAGCGCACGCCTGTCGCGGCCGCCTTGTCATAATCGTAGATAACGCCTTCGAGGTCGTATTCCGCGTTCGAGAAGAGCGTCGCACGGATGTCGCCCGAGCCCTTGTCGACGGAAACGACGGACCGACGGCCGTTTTCCGCGCGCACGGTCGCCGTAAAACCAGACCCGTCGGGCGATTGTCCGTAAAATGCGATGCCGCCTGCGCTTCCGGGCTCGTCCGCAAAGGCCCTCACCCGACGAAACGCTGATTCGCCGTCTTGTCGCGCAAACAGGTTCGTCTCTTTCTTCAGCGGATCGTAATCAATGCGCGCAATCGGGTCGCCGGTCGGCGACACGAGCCAGTCATAGGTGTTCTCGGTCCCGCCCGCGACTCTGTCCGTATCGCCGGAAGTCAAGTTGACTTTGAAAAGATCATAAGACGCGCCCGACGTATCGCCGCCTAATCTCGAACCGGAAGGCCCGCCTTTCGTCGTGTTGACTGTGACCCTGGCGATCAACGCGTGTTTGTCGTCTTCCGGCAGCGTCGAAACCAGCGAACCGGCGGATGAGATATAGTAATTTCCCTCATTGCCGAACAGGACGACCGCCTTCATCTTCGACTTCGACACCGAAAACCAGCGCCAGAACTCGATCGTCTCAAGGCCGGTCGTCACCTGCATGCGTCCGGTGGCCGAAGCAAGGACGAGAACATGGTCGTTATCCGCCCACACGATGTCGCGCGCCTTGCCGCCGCCGATCTGGACGCCCGCCGGCTTCGCATCGGGATCGGCGAGGTCGTAGAAGACGACGGACATCGTGTCGCCCGTGGCGCGGAGCATCGCGACGGTCGAGCCGTCGGGCGAAATCTGCGCTTCTGTTACCGCGGGCACGGCGCCGTAAACCGCCGGATCGCCCGCCGCCGCGGCGCCGCCGGCGAGACCGATAGATGCGCAAAGGCAAATTGCCGAGATGAACGATTTCGACATAAAGCGCTCCCCGCAAATTACATTACATCTGCTTAACTAATACCGCCCGTGAAGTGCGAAAACAAACAGAAAAGAAATATTGAACGGCGT
>JACADX010000367.1 GCA_013389125.1 Parvularculaceae bacterium
AGCGCGGCGCCGCGCCCGGCGATCGTCATGACTGCTCCTCCGAGGCCGCGAAAAATATCGCGCGCGCTCCCGCCCTTGTCCATGAAGCACGGCAGATGCGGGCGGGGCTTCATCCGTATTTCGCCAGCGTCATGCGGGCCGCCATGTCCGCCGCTTCGTCGCGATAGACGGGTCCGTCGTCCTTGAGCCAGGTATGCGTCCAGTTCAACATGCCGAAGAACAGCATCGCCTGCGCGCGGAGATGGCCCTTTTCCTGGCGGGGCCGCGCGCGCTTGATGATCCCTTCGACATGCGCGACGAGGCGGCGCTCCTTCGCCACAATGTCGCGCCGCTGCGCCGGCGGAAGGTTCGCGAGCTCGTAGAGAAGGACTTTCTGCTTGTCGGCGGCGCCCGCGTAAAGCCGCAAAAGCCGTCGCGCGAAGCCGCGCAGATCATAGACGGGATGTTCCGATTGCGCTTCGCCGATCGCGGTCAGAAGATCGTCCATGTGCCCCTTCATGACGGCGTAAAGGATCGCCTCCTTCGACGGGTAATAGTGATAGAAAAGCGATTTCGACATGTCGCAGGCGTCCGCGAGATCAGCGAGCGACGCGCCCGAAAAGCCTTTCGCCGCGAAAAGCCGCGCCGCCGCCTCAACGATCGCGGCGCGCTTTTCCTCATAGTCTTCGGCTTGTCGGCGCGCCATCAGGAGGATCCCCCCTCCCCCGCGCGCGCGAGAGGGAAGGGTGAGGGAAGTTTCGGATCAAAGAACGCGTTGCTCACCGTGCAATCTCAAATCGCCTTTGGTCCTTGCCCCTCTCCCGTCTCCGGCCGAGGTCACATCGCGTTCATCGTCAGCAACTCGTAAGTCGCGACGCTCTCGCCCTTCTGGTTCGTCACAAGGACGTCCCACCTTACCTCGCCGTATTCGTCGTTCCGCTTCTTCTTCGACTTCGCCGTGAGGCGCACCTTGATCTGATCGCCCGGCGAGACCGGGGTCAGGAAGCGCAATTCGTCGAGGCCGTAATTGGCGAGAACCGGGCCGGGCGCCGGATCGACGAAAAGGCCCGCCGCGAAGGAAAGAATGAGATAGCCGTGCGCGACGCGGCCCGGAAAGAACGGGTTCGCCTTCGCCGCCGCCTCGTCCATATGCGCGTAGAACGTGTCGCCGGTGAAAGTCGCGAAATGCTCGATGTCCTTGAGCGTGATTTCGCGCGACGGCGTTTCGACCGTCTTGCCGATTTCAAGCTCGCTGAAGCGATAGCGGAAGGGGTGCGGCGGCGTCGCCTCAGTCGCCGCGCCCTTGACCCATGAACCGGTGACGGCGCGGAGCGTCTCGGGCGAGCCCTGCACGGCGGTCCGCTGCATGTAGTGTTTGACGCCGCGCATGCCGCCGAGTTCCTCGCCGCCGCCGGCGCGCCCGGGGCCGCCATGGACGAGAACGGGCAGCGGACTCCCGTGTCCGGTTGATTCTTTTGCGCAGTCGCGGTTGATGACGATGACGCGCCCATGGAACGAACCGGCGCCGATGACGACCTCGCGCGCGATGTCGGGATCGTTGGTGAAGAGCGACATGACGAGCGAGCCCTCGCCCCTGTTGCAAAGCGCAATCGCGTCATCGAGCGATTTATACGGCATCAGCGTCGAGACGGGACCGAACGCCTCAACCGCGTGCACGGCGCGCGCCGTCCACGGATCGTCGCAGCGAAGCAGCATCGGCGCGACAAAAGCGCCGACGACCGCCGAGGCGCCGATCGGGTCCGAAGACGGCGCATCGCCGTAAACGACTTTCGCTTCAGTTTTCAACGCCGCAACTTTCGCCCGCACGTCCTCGCGCTGCGCGAGCGAGACGAGCGCGCCCATGCGCACCTCCTCGCGCGCCGGATCGCCGATCGTCGTCTTACCGAGCCCTTCCGCGATCGCCTTTTGCGCCGCGTCCAGCATCGCCGCCGGAACGAGCGCGCGCCGGATCGCGGTGCATTTCTGGCCGGCCTTGACCGTCATCTCGCGCACGACTTCCTTGACGAAGAGTTGGAACTCCGGGCTCTCGGCCGTCGCGTCGGGTCCGAGCATCGCGGCGTTCAGCGAATCCTGCTCCGCAACGAAGCGCACGCTTTCGCGAATGACGACGGGATGGCTCTTCAGTTTCGCCGCGGTCGAGGCCGAGCCGGTGAACGAAACGACGTCTTGTCCCGTCAAATGATCAAGAAGATCGCCGGTCGAACCGATGATGAGCTGCAAGGCGCCGTCGGGAACCTTGCCGGTCTCGATCAAAACGCGGAACGCCGCCTCGGCGAGATAGGCGGTCGCGGTCGCCGGCTTTACGATCGACGGCACGCCGGCGATGAGCGCGACAGAAATCTTTTCGAGCATCCCCCAAACGGGAAAGTTGAAGGCGTTGATGTGAAGGGCGAGGCCCTTCAGCGGCGTGTAGACGTGCTGCGCGAGAAAGCTTCCCTCTTTCGAGATTTGTTCGACGGCGCCGTCGACGAGAATGAAATCATCGGGCAATTCGCGCTTGGCTTTCGACGCCATGGAAAACAGCGTGCCGGCGCCGCCTTCGATGTCGATCCAGCCGTCCTTCCGCGTCGCGCCGGTGAGGAAGTTGAGCCGATAAAGCTCCTCCTTCCTCTCCATGATCGCCGACCCGAGCGCCTTCGCGATCGCCGCGCGCTGATGAAAGGTCAGCTTGCGGAGGTTCCGCCCGCCGACGTCGCGCGCAAAGTCCGCCATCGCCTTGAAATCGAGCCCGCCGGAGCCGCCGCGCGCGACGATTTCGCCGGTGACCGCGGAAGCGATGTCGGCGACGCCGCTTCCTTCCGTCCAAGCGCCGCAGGCGTAATTCTTGAGCGTGAACGCCGACATCATGATCTCCGTTTCAGATTTCCTGTCCCGCTCGGATGAGATTGCCGTCAGGATCGACGATAACAAGCTCCTTCATCCGCCACGGCTTGACCGCCGCCGGCTCGAATCGCGGGATTCCATGACGCGGCAGGCCTAGTCCGGCGAATTCCGCGGACAACGCGTCAATGTCGGACGGGCGCATATAGGCCGCGTGGTCGCTCGCTTCGGGCTTGTGTTCCTCGTGAAGGAAAAAGTGAGCCTCGGCGTTTTCACGTCTCATCAGGAGATAGGCGGCGTCCTTGTAGACCGTTCGAAAGCCAAGCCGCGAGTAGAACGCTTCCGACTGAGCAATGTCGCGGCTCGGAAGGATAGGAGACAGCTTCTCAAGCATTCCTCATCGGCCCTTGAACGCCGGCTTGCGCTTGGCGAGAAACGCATCGACCCCTTCGCGGTAATCCTCCGACCGGCCAAGCTCGCGCATCCTGTCGCGTTCAAGATCGAGCTGCTCGTCCAGGGACCGCGCAAAAGCCGCGCGGATGAGCTTTTTTGTTTCGGCGAGGCCCTTCGTCGGCGCCGACGCGAATTTCGCGACCAGCGCGTTCGCTTCGTCAGCAAGTCTGTCGTCGTCGACGCATTTCCAGATAAGGCCCCACTCTTGCGCCGTTTCGGCGGGGAGGGGATCGCCGGTCAGCGCAAGACCGAGCGCGCGCGCTTGTCCCGCAAGGCGCGGCAGCGCCCAGGAGCTTCCCGAATCCGGCACGAGGCCGATATTCGCGAACGACATGATGAATTTCGCCGACTTCGCCGCGATCACGATATCGGACGCGAAGGCGAGCGATGCGCCGGCGCCCGCCGCGACGCCGTTGACCGCCGCGACGACCGGCATCGGCAGCGAGGTCAAACGCCGGATCAGCGGATTATAGCGCTTTTCGACCGACTCGCCGAGATCGGGCGCCGCGCCTCCTGGCGTCACCGCGCGATCGGAAAGGTCCTGTCCCGCGCAAAAGCCGCGTCCCGCTCCGGTAATGAGCAGGGTACGGACGGATTTGTCCTGCTCGACCGTCGTCAGCGCTTCGGCGATCTCGCCGTGCATTTCAACGGTGAAGGAATTGAGCCGGTCCGGCCGGTTCAAGGCGAGGCGCGCCGCGCCGCCGTCGATCGAAAAAAGGATCGTTTCGAACGCCATCGCCGCCTCACGATTGCCTTGGGCGGCGGAGTCTTATAATTGAACGATTGGTCGGTCAATTCGCAAGGTTTCTGATGACGAACGGGAAGCAAGACGCGCTGGCGCGCCGCATCGCCGAATACCTCCATTCGACCGAGGGCGTCGCGGAGACGTTCGGCCTTGTGATGGAAGGCGCAGGGCTCGGCTGGGCGCGCTGTTCGATGGTCGTCAAGGAGAACATGACGAACGGACACAAGGTGTGCCATGGCGGCGTGCTCTTTTCGCTGGCCGACAACGCCCTCGCCTGGGCCTGCAATTCGCGGAACGTGATCGCTTTCGCGCAGTCGGCGTCGATTTCCTTTATTTCGCCGGCGAAAATCGGCGAGAAGGTGACGGCCCATGCGAAAGAAGAAGCGAACGAAGGCCGCACCGGCATTTATACGGTGACGATCACGGCCGAGGACGGCCGCGTCATCGCCGTGTTTCAGGGGCTATCGCGGACGGCCGGCGGGAAGGTCGTGGAGGAATAAATGCCGGAAGCCTTCATCTGCGACGCCGTCCGGACGCCGATCGGGCGCTATGCCGGATCATTGTCATCGGTCAGGACGGACGATCTTGCCGCGATCCCCTTGCGCGCCTTGAAGGAGCGCAATCCGACAATCGACTGGACGGCGCTCGACGATATCGTGATGGGCTGCGCCAATCAGGCCGGCGAGGACAACAGGAACGTCGCGCGCATGGCGGCGCTCCTGGCGGGCCTTGGCGAGAGGGCGCCGGGGACGACTGTCAATCGCCTCTGCGGCTCGGGCATGGACGCCGGTCTGATCGCCGCGCGGGCGATCAAGGCGGGCGAGGCGGAATTGATGATCGCCGGCGGCGTTGAATCGATGAGCCGCGCGCCCTTCGTGATGGGCAAGGCGGCGGAGGCGTTCTCGCGCGCGGCGGAGATCTTCGACACCACAATCGGCTGGCGCTTCGTCAACCCGCTCATCAAGGCGCAATACGGAATCGATTCGATGCCGGAGACGGCGGAGAACGTCGCCGTCGACTTCAACATTTCAAGAGCCGATCAGGAC
>JACADX010000315.1 GCA_013389125.1 Parvularculaceae bacterium
CCGACATCCGGCAATTTGATGACGTGAACGCCCATCAGACCTGCTCCATCACTTTCTTCAGCGCCGCGCCGACGCGCTTCGGCCCCGGAAAATATTCCCACTCATGCGCGTGGGGATAGGGCGTGTCCCATCCGGTGACGCGGATCACCGGCGCTTCGAGATGGTGAAAGCAGCCTTCCATCACGACGGCCATCAATTCCGCGGAAAAGCCGCAGGTCTTCGTCGCTTCGACGACGATGACGCAGCGGCCGGTCTTCCGGACTGACGCTTCGATCGCCTCGAGATCGAGCGGCAAAATGGTGCGCAAGTCGAGCACTTCAGCGTCGATCCCGGTCTCCTCGGAAGCCGCCAGCGCGACATGCACCATGGTGCCGTAGGCGAGAACCGTAACGTCCTCGCCCGCGCGCCGGATCGCCGCCCTGCCGAGCGGGACCGTGTAGCGCCCCTCGGGCACTTCGCCGAGATCGTGCTTTTTCCACGGGGTCACCGGCCGGTCGTGGTGGCCGTCGAAGGGCCCGTTGTAGAGGCGCTTGGGCTCGAGGAACATGACCGGATCGTCGTCTTCGATCGACGCGATGAGAAGGCCTTTGGCGTCATAGGGGTTCGACGGAATGACGGTCTTCAATCCGCAGACATGGGAGAAAAGGGCCTCCGGGCTCTGGCTGTGCGTCTGGCCGCCGAAAATGCCGCCGCCGGTCGGCATTCTGACCGTCATCGGCACGGTGAAGTCGCCGGCGGACCGATAGCGAATGCGCGCCGCCTCCGAAGCGAGCTGGTCATAGCCCGGATAGACATAATCCGCGAACTGAATTTCGACGCAGGGGCGAAGGCCGTAAGCGGCCATGCCGATCGCCGCGCCGACAATGCCGCTTTCCGAAATCGGCGCGTCGAAGCAGCGCTGCTTGCCGTATTTCTGCTGGAGGCCCTGCGTGCAGCGGAAGACGCCGCCGAAATAGCCTACATCCTCGCCGAAGACGACGACGTTCGGATCATCGCCCATGGAAACGTCCATGGCGCTTCTGATCGCTTCGATCATGGTCATGCGCGCCATGGCTCAAATTCCCGCTTCCTGGCGCTGCCTGATGAGATGAATGGGCGGCTCCTTGTAAACGTCTTCGAACATGGTGCCGGCGGGCGCATGCGGGCCGTTATGCAAAGTGCCGTGCTCTTCGGCCAGCTTCTGCGCCTGCAGGATTTCGCTTTCGATCTGCGCTTTCGCCTGCGCGTGGCGCTCCTCGGACCATGCTTTCTTCAAGATGACGTGCTTCTTGAGCCGCTCGATCGGATCGCCGAGCGGCCAGCCGGAGGATTCGTCCTTCGGCCGGTAGCCTGAAGGATCGTCCGATGTCGAATGCGCGCCGGCGCGATAGGTGACGAATTCAATAAGCGTCGGGCCGAGGTTTCGGCGCGCGCGGCCGACCGCCCATTTGGCGACGGCGTAGACGGCGAGATAATCGTTGCCGTCAACACGCAGCGACGGAATGCCGAATCCGAGACCGCGCGAGGCGAAGGTCGCGGCGTTGCCGCGCGCGATCCCCTGGAAGGTCGAAATCGCCCACTGGTTATTGACGACGTTGAGCACGACCGGCGCCTTGTAGGTCGAAGCGAAAACGAGCGCCGAATGAAAATCGTTCTCCGCCGTCGAGCCCTCGCCGATCCAGCCGGCGGCGATCTTGTCGTCGCCTTTGATCGCCGACGCCATCGCCCAGCCGACCGCCTGGATGAACTGCGTCGCCAGATTGCCGGATATGGTGAAGTATCCGTCCTTCTTCGATGAGTACATGACGGGCAGCTGGCGGCCCTTCATCGGATCAAGCTCGTTCGAGTAGATCTGGTTCATCATCGTTTCGATCGAATAGCCGCCCGCGATAAGCAGGCCTTGCTGGCGATAGGTCGGAAAATTCATGTCGCCGGCGCGCATCGCCCTGCGGAAGGCGCAAGCGACCGCTTCCTCGCCGAGCGCCTGCATGTAAAAGGACGTCTTGCCCTGCCGCTGCGCCATCAGCATGCGCGCGTCGAACGCCCTCACCGTCATCATGTGGCGCAGACCCTCGACAAGCTCATCATCCGACAGCTCGCCGGCCCCAAGTTCTTCAGCCCACGGGCCGACCGCCTCGCCTTTGTCATTCAGGACACGAATGACCGAATAGGCGAGGTCATGAATGTGCATCGGCTCGACGTCGATCGGCGGCATCCTGACGGCGCCAGCCTCCGGAATGAGCATCTCGCTGAAATCCGGATGATCGCCGGGCCTGCATTCCGGCTCAGGCACAAACAGGCCGAGCGGGCTCGTTTCGCCCTTCGCCTTTCCCATGTCTCACTCCCGATCGGCGCGATTGGCCATGACGCCGACTGCATGTCGTTTGACGAGGCTCTAGGCCATCCGCGCGGCAAGTGGCAATGGCGATCGGACTTCAACCCGATCGGCGGTCCGCCGCGGCGACCTGTGATAAAATCCGATCCGCGCCGCCGCGCGCCGTCCCCATCGGCGATGTTTGAAAATCGCGCGCGCCCGCCCTTAAAGGGCGGGTTATCGCGGACTAGCCGTCCGCCATGCGGTAGATCGCTCTTGCTGCGTCCTCGCTGACGAAACCGGCCCGGACGTCCTGCGCCACGGCCGCGCGATCGCGCTCGGCGGGATCGCCGCTTCCGCCGCCGCCGGGCGTTTCGACAATAAGGCGCCGTCCGGCCGGAACGATCTCGCGGCCCATGCCGCGCATCGGCGTTCCGTCGTCAAGACGCGCCGCGCCCTTTCCGCCGTCGCCGCCGCCGTCCCGGCCCCGCGCGGGATGAACGATCCGGTCGAACATCTTGGAGACGGCGAAGGCGTCGCCGTCCGCGTGACCGAATTCGAGCGACTGGCCGAGCCCGCCGCGCAACCGGCCCGCTCCGCCGGAGTCCGTGCGATATTCTTTCCTCCAGACGACGATCGGCGCCGATGCTTCGTTGATCTCGACCGGCGTATTGCGAACGCCGGAAGGGAACGCCGTGCACGAAAGACCGTCCTTGCCCGGGCGCGCGCCAGCGCCGCCGGTGAAGAACGGATTGACGACGAAATCCTCGCCGCCGCCGACGCCGCGCCCGCCGAGGAGGACGGGAAGGTAAAGGCAGGATGCGCCCTCGGCGGGCGTGCGATCCGGAATCGCCTTTGACAGGGCGCCGAGCACGACATCGGGCAGCATCTGGCCGACGGCGTGTCGCGCCGAGACGGCGCACGGTCTTGGAGCATTGAGGATCGATCCTTCCGGCGCCGTAACCCGAACGACGCCGAGCGAACCGGCGTTGTTTGGAACCGCATTGCCGATGACGCATCGAACGCCGAATGACGCGTAGGCCTGCGTGTAGGTCAGCGGCACGTTGACGCCGTAAGCGGAAACCGGGGAGGACCCGGAAAAGTCGACGTCAACGCCGTTCTCGCCAATCGTCAGCGCGACGACGAGATCGACCGGCGATTCATATCCGTCGATCCGCATGGAATATCGGTATCGCCCAAACGGCGTGCGTCTCACTTCTTCAAGCATTGCCGCACGCGAGTTTGCAATGATCATCGCTCCGACATCGTCGAGGCTTTCGAGTTCGAATTCGTTGAGGGTCTCGATAAGCCGGCGGGATCCGGCGTCATTGCAGGCGGCAAGCGAATAGAGATCGCCCTCCGCAGCGTCGGGATCCCGAACATTGGCGCGAAGCAGCTCCATCAGCGTCGCGTTGAGGCGGCCTTCCTGGAAGAGGAAGGAGATTGGAACAAGCAATCCCTCCTCAAAGACCTGTCGCGCGTCAGGTCCGAATCCAAGGCCGCCGACATCGGCGATGTGCGACGTCGCGGCGAAAAGCGCAATGAGCTTTCCATTCAGGAACGCCGGCGTCACGACGGTGAAGTCGTTGAGGTGACCAGTGCCTTCCCAGGGATCATTGGTGACGAGCGCGTCGCCGTTGCGCAATTTGTCGATAGGATGCTTCCGGAGGAAGAACCCGACGCTTGCGGCCATGGCGTTGACATGTCCCGGCGTTCCGGTCACGGCCTGGGCGAGCATTCGCCCTTTCGTGTCGAAAACGCCGGCTGAAAGATCGCCCGCCTCGCGCACCGTCGCTGAGAACGCCGTCCGCATCAGCGTCTGCGCCTGCTCTTCGACAATGGCGATCAGTCGCGACCAGAGGATCTGCAGTCGAATTTGCTCGGCGGCGTTCATAAGTCCGCCTTGCGGGTGAGAATGATGTTGCGCGCGCCGTCAATCGCGGCGTCAAAGCGCGCTGATACGACCGTCGTCGTCTGCGCCTCGACAATGAGCGACGGGCCTTTCACGCGATCGCCGGGCGCGAGGCGCGCGCGATCATAAACACTGTAAGCGAGGCGCCTTTTCGCGCCGGCGTCAAACGCCTCGCGGACGCCGATCGGCGCGGCTTCGCGGAGCGCTTTCGGAGGAGCGATTTTCTCCGCGAGGGGCGTCGGGGCCGCGACTCGCAACGACCAGCTCAGAATTTCGATCGCCATGCCGGGAATGACGCGCCCGTAAAGCGCGCGATAGGCGGCCTCAAATGCGCTCCTTAACGCATCGACGGACATTCGCGTCTGCGCAATCGAGGCGGCGGCGAGCGGGACCGGAACCTCATATCCTTGCCCGACATAGCGCATGAAGGCGGCGCGCGTCTCAGTAAGCGCCGCGCCCGGCGCGGCGGCGCGAACGACGTCCTCCGCCTCCTTCCTCAACGACGCGAAAAGCGATGCGACGCGTTTCTCGTCAAACGCGTCGAGGCGCATCGGCAGGCTGCGGATGATCTCATAGGACGCCGGGGTCAGGAGAAACCCGATCGCCGATCCGACGCCGGCGCCATCGGGAACGATGACGCGGCTGACGCCGAGTTTTTCGGCAAGGCGCGCAGCGTGAAGCGGAGCCGCGCCCCCGAATGCGATCATCGTCCGTTGGCGGATGTCTTTTCCATGCTCGACGGCGTGGGCGCGGGCCGCCGCCGCC
>JACADX010000368.1 GCA_013389125.1 Parvularculaceae bacterium
GCCTCGCGCGGGATCGGCGAGGCGATCGCGCGAAGGCTCGCCGAGCACGGCGCCGACGTTGTCGTCTCGAGCCGAAAAATTGACGCCTGCGAGACCGTCGCCGCGTCAATCAATGATGCGCGGGGGCGCAAAGCGGCGCACGCGGCCGCGTGCAACATCTCGCGCAAGGAAGACCTGAAATCGCTGATCGAGTTCGCGAATGCGAGGATCGGCAAGGTCGACATCCTGGTGTCGAACGCTGCGGTCAATCCCTATTTCGGCTCGGCCGAAGGCATCAGCGACGAGCAGTTCGACAAGATCATCACGGCGAACGTCAAGGCGAGCCACTGGCTGTCGCAGCTTGTCCTGCCGCAGATGAAAGCGCGCAAGGACGGCGCGATCATCATCATCTCGTCGATCGGCGCCTTCGTCGGCAGCAACGCGATCGGCGCCTACAACATTTCCAAGGCGGCGGACCTGCAGCTCGCGCGCAACCTTGCGGTCGAATACGGGCCGATGGGCGTTCGCGAGAATTGCATTTGTCCCGGCATCGTCAGGACCTATTTCGCCGAAGCGCTCTGGAAGGATCCGAAGGTCGAAGAAATGATCGCGAAAACCCTGCCGCTTCGGCGCTTCGGCGAGCCGGACGACATCGCCGGCGCCGCCGTGTTTCTCGCGTCGCCGGCCGGCCGGTGGATGACAGGA
Source organism: Parvularculaceae bacterium (assembly GCA_013389125.1). Lineage (GTDB taxonomy): Bacteria > Pseudomonadota > Alphaproteobacteria > Caulobacterales > Parvularculaceae > Amphiplicatus. The sequence continues at coordinate 685 of JACADX010000368.1, forward strand.
CAACAGATCGTGATTGACGGCGGCGCTTTGGTGAGCCTCGGCGCGCTCTGATGACGAAGCGTTAAGGGACAGACTCTCAAACCGCGCTTATTCTGAGCGCGACGGGGGCGCGCTGCGCCTTCGGGCCAATGCTGAAAGGGACAGATCGATGAAATATGCAATTGTCTCGGCGACCGCCGCCGCGTTCGCCGCGACCGCCGCCTATGCCGGCGGCCACGGAGAAAAGGGCGCTGGCGCCGAGGCGATGAACGCCAAGATTGAGGCGCATTTCAAGGAAGTCGACGCCAACGCCGACGGGCAAGTGACGGAAGCCGAACTCGTTGCGTACATGACCGCCAAGGCGAAGAAGGAATTCGCCGAAGCCTCCGGCGGCGACGGCATGATGACGCTTGACGAAGTGAAAGCGCATCATAAGGCCAAGCACGAGGCGATGATGAAAGAACACGGGAACATGGAGCATGGCGAACACAAGTCAGGCGATCATTAGGCTTCCGGAATAACTGACCCCAAAGGCCCGGCTGCTGCGCGCCGGGCCTTTTTTCTTTTCAGTCTTGCGGCGCGGCTTTTCGCGCCTATCTGAAGGACAAGGGCCGTCGCCTCGAAGAGGGACGGCTGTTCCATGACGCTTGATCCAAGGTCAGACAATGCAATTTGAGAATTACACGGACCGGGCCCGGGGGCTCATCCAGGCCGCCCAGGGCATCGCCCTCCGCGACGGCCACCAGCAGTTCACGTCCGAACACCTCCTAAAGGCTCTTCTGGACGATCAGGAAGGGCTTGCCGCCAATCTCCTGAAGTCGGCAGGCGCGCGGCCCGATGTCGCGCTCGCTGAGACGGAGGCGGCGCTCAAAAAGCTGCCGAAGGTGCAGGGCGGCGGCGGCCAGATTTATCTTGCGCCGGCGCTCGCCAGGGTTTTCGCGTCGGCCGAGGAGCAATCGAAAAAGGCCGGCGACTCATTTGTCAGCGCCGAGCGGCTACTTGTCGCGCTTGCGCTGACGCCGGACGCTGAGGCCTCGAAGATCCTCAAAAACGCCGGCGCGACGCCGCAGTCGATCAACGCCGCAATCAACGGATTGAGAAAGGGCCGCACCGCCGACACCGCCTCGGCCGAGCAGGGGTACGATGCGCTGAAGAAATATGCGCGCGATCTGACCGACGCGGCGCGTTCCGGCATGCTTGATCCGGTCATTGGACGCGACGAGGAAATCCGCCGCGCGATGCAGGTTCTGTCGCGCCGCACCAAGAACAATCCTGTCCTCATCGGCGAGCCCGGCGTCGGCAAGACGGCGATCGCCGAGGGCCTCGCGCTTCGAATCGTCAACGGCGACGTGCCGGAAAGCCTCAAGAACAAGCGGCTTCTGGCGCTCGACATGGGCGCCCTTATCGCCGGCGCGAAATACCGCGGCGAATTCGAAGAGCGCCTCAAGGCCGTGCTGTCCGAAGTCACTTCCGCGGGCGGCGAAATCATTCTCTTCATCGACGAGATGCACACGCTCGTCGGCGCCGGCAAATCCGAAGGCGCGATGGACGCCTCAAATCTTCTAAAACCGGCGCTGGCGCGCGGCGAATTGCATTGCATCGGCGCAACTACGCTCGACGAATATCGAAAGCACGTCGAAAAGGACGCGGCGCTGGCGCGCCGCTTCCAGGCGGTCTTTATCGAAGAGCCGACCGTCGAAGACACGATTTCGATCCTTCGGGGGCTTAAGGAGAAGTACGAACTCCATCACGGCGTCCGTATCTCCGACAGCGCGATCGTCGCGGCGGCGACGTTATCGAACCGCTACATTACGGATCGGTTTTTGCCCGACAAGGCGATCGATCTCGTCGACGAAGCGGCGTCGCGACTCAGAATGGAAGTCGATTCAAAGCCGGAAGAGCTCGATGAGCTTGATCGCCGCATTATCCAGCTGAAGATCGAACGCGAGGCTCTGAAGAAGGAAGACGATGCGGCCTCGCGCGACCGTCTTGAAAAGCTTGAGGACGAGCTTTCAGGGCTTGAAGAGGATTCGGCGTCGCTGACGGCGCAATGGCGCGCCGAAAAGGAAAGCCTTGCGACGGCGACAAGGATCAAGGAGGAGCTGGAGGAGGCGCGTCAAGCGCTCGCCGATTCCGAGCGCCGCGGAGATCTCGGCCGCGCCTCGGAATTGAAATACGGCGTCATTCCGGATCTCGAAAAGAAACTCGCCGCGGCGGAAGAACGCGAAGACAAGGCTTCGCTGGTGCACGAGGTCGTGGACGCCGAAAACATCGCGGCCGTCGTCTCGCGCTGGACCGGCGTTCCCGTCGACAAGATGCTCGAGGGCGAGCGCGAGAAGCTCCTGCGGATGGAGGAGGCGATCGGCGCCCGAGTCGTCGGGCAGGCTGAAGCCGTCGAAGCGGTCTCGTCCGCCGTGCGCCGCGCGCGCGCCGGGCTGAAAGACCCCAACCGTCCGATCGGGTCATTCCTCTTCCTTGGCCCAACCGGCGTCGGCAAGACCGAATTGACGAAGGCGCTCGCGGAATTCCTGTTTGACGACGATACGGCGATCGCTCGCATCGACATGTCGGAATTCATGGAGAAGCACTCGGTTGCGCGGCTTATCGGCGCGCCGCCAGGCTATGTCGGCTATGAAGAAGGCGGCGCCTTGACCGAAACCGTCCGCCGGCGTCCCTATCAGGTCGTGCTCTTTGATGAAGTCGAAAAGGCGCATCCGGACGTTTTCAACGTGCTCTTGCAAGTGCTCGACGACGGGCGGCTGACCGACGGCCAGGGCCGCACCGTCGACTTCAAGAACACGCTGATCATCTTGACCTCGAATCTCGGCGCCGAGCACCTTGCGAACCAGCCGGAAGGCCAGGACTCCGAGGCGGTGCGCCCGCAGGTGATGGAGGCGGTGCGCGCGCGCTTCCGCCCCGAGTTCCTCAACCGGCTCGACGAGATCATCCTGTTCCATCGCCTCACCCGCGCGAATATGGACCGGATCGTCGACATCCAGATTGCGCGGCTCGCAGGGTTGCTGGCCGACCGCAAGATCGCGATCAAGCTCGACGACAAGGCGCGCCGCTGGCTCAGCGACGCCGGGTATGATCCGGTCTACGGCGCGCGGCCTCTAAAGCGCGTTATCCAGAAAGAGCTGCAGGATCCGCTTGCGGACCTTATTCTCGCCGGAAAGGTGAAGGACGGCGATACGCTGGAGATTTCGGCGGGCGCCCACGGTCTCACGGTGAATGGCGAAGCGCCGAAGGATCCGGGGAGGCGGTTCGCGGGCGATGCGCCGCCGGCCGGCGCGCTCCTTAACTAGGGGGATAAATTGGCGAGAAAGGCGATCGACGCGAAAGCGAAAGAAGAAGCGCTCATGAAACTCATTCGCGAGACCGTCGCGAGCGCCGGCGCGATCGCTCCTGACGAAATCCCGCACCTCGTGAAGGAGCGCATCAAGGGACAAGCGGCCGGCGACCTTGACGTTGACGCCTACATAAAAGAAGCGATCAGGGCGCAAAAGCGGCTCAAAAAGCCGTAATGATCATCCGTAGGCGGCGGTTTCGCGTTGACCGGCGCGGAGGGCGAGCCTAAGGTCCGCCGCACGGTATTGGGGGACGTGCGTATGAGGGCGTGCTTTGCGGCGGCGCTGGCCGTCGCGATCGCGGGCGTTTGGACGGATAGGGCATTCGCCGCAATTGTCAGCATGGAGACGTTGTCCGGCCCCTTCGCCGGCGCGTTGATCTCCGACCTTCCTCATTTCGCCGCTGAACGAACGGGTTTGCAGGTCCCCGAGGCTGCGAGCGGCCGGCGCTTCCGGGCGCCGCCGCGGCAAGGCTTATCCGCTGCGGCTCTTGCTGCGCCGGCGATCGCCCTTGCGTCCGCGGAACCGTCGGAACCGCCCGTCTCGGAATTCAAGTCGCCGCCGACGCCGGTCCCAACGCCGCCAGCGGCGCCCCTAATCCTGCTCGGCCTTGTCGCATTTGCGGTTGCGCGCAGTTTCGGCCCGCGGGGAAGGCCCCGGAAGCCGCCGCGCTGACGATCAGAGCGCCTCGTCCTTGGCGCGGTTGTCGGCGAGGAGGCCAGATTCTTCCGGCCGTGAATTGGCGTGCGCCGCGCGCATGCCGTCAATGCGGTCGCGTTCCTCTTTGAATCGCTGCAGCTCCTTGCCGCCAAGTTCGTAGCCGGTCGCGATCTTGAGGCTTTGCGGGTTGACCGGCTTGTCCTTGAGGTGAACTTCATAATGGAGGTGCGGACCCGTCGACCGGCCGGTAGAGCCGACATAGCCGATGATGTCGCCCTGCCGGACGCGAACGCCGGTCCTGACGCCCTTCTTGACCGCGTTCATGTGGGCATAGGCCGTTTTGTACCCTTGCGCATGACGGATGCGCACATAATTGCCGAATGTGCCGTAGGGGCCTGCGCGCTCGATGACGCCGTCGCCCGCCGCCATGATCGGCGTGCCGCGCGCCGCCGCGAAGTCGACGCCCTTGTGCGCCTTTTGATAGCCGAGGATCGGATGCCGGCGCGTGCCGAAGCCTGACGATAGCCGCGCGCCGTCAATTGGCGTCTTCATCAATAGCCGGCGCGCGCTTTCGCCCGAGGCGTCGAAATAGTCGCCTCTGCCGCCGCCGTCCGCGGTCTCGAAGCGGTAATAGCCTTTCTCCTTCGTTCGGCTGCGCCATTTGAGGCGCCCGTAGAGAATGTCGCCGCCGCCGACCAGATTGCCGGCCTCGTCATAGCGTACTTCAAAAATCGCCTCGAATTCATCGCCGCCGAATATCTCGCGCTGGAAATCGACGTCATAGGCGAACATCTGCGCAAGTCCCGCGATCACTTCGTCCGGCGCGCCCTGACGCTTGGCGGAGAGATAGAGGCTGCCGTCTATTCGTCCGTCGACGGCGGCGACGCGCGTCATCAGCGGCGTCAGGAATTCCTTCGCGGCATATCCTTCTTCGGGATTGCGCGAAAGCGAGATGCGCCTTTCGGCGTCGACGCGAAAGTCGAGCGACATGAGATAGCCTGGCGGCGGATCGGTTTCGGAAACCGCCTGGAACAGCGTCCGCGCGGGCGCGCCGATCGTCAGCGCCAACTCCTGCCCCGGACGCAGGCGGCGCAGATTATAGACTTTTCCGAACGCGTAGGCGGCGTCATTTCGGTCCTCCGCGCGCACGCCCGCGCGCTTCAGCGCATCGACCAAAGTCTCGCCCTTCGCGAGCGTCACCCGCATTTCCCGCGGAGCCTCGGCAATGTCCCCGTCGGAGACCCGCGCGCTCGCACCGCGTCCCCGGCCGCCGTCAAGATCGCTGATGTTAAAGAAGGGCGGCGGCCGATCCGACCTGTCGGCCATCCAGACCGACGCCAGCGAAAGCACGGCCGTTCCGTCCGCGCCTGCGGCGCCGGCGCGGTCCCCCGCCGGCTTGAGACGCGGCGCAAGGGCGCCGGCATCGCCAATCGGCGCCGCCGCAAGCGGCTTGACGCGAAGCGGCCCGCCGAAGCCTTCGGCGAATTCGCTGTAATTCGTCGGCGACACCGGCGCCGCGGCGGGCTGCGTCGCGCCCATCGGCGAGATCGGCGGCGCAGGTTCCTTCGCAATCCCCGACGCGCCGATGTCGGGCGCCGGCGCTGCAACGCCGGGTTCGACGCTCGCAGGCGACGTCGTTTCAATTGCGCCCGCGACGGCTGGCGCCGCCGGCTGGCGGCTCATCGCGAAAGCGAGGAAAGCCCCGCCCAGTCCAAGCACGGCGAGGGCGGCGGCGACAGCGAGGGGCGCGCGCTCCGTCGCCCCATCTTTGCTTCCGTCGCCGAAATCCATCCCGCCGCTTTCCCAAAAAGGCCCGCTTGAACAGGGGACTATCTCTTCTTTGCGCTGGCCGTTGAAGTCAATGCAAGGGCCGATCGAGGAGCCGGAGCGGACTATCAAGGATCCGCGCTTAAGCCTCGGCCTCGCTTTTCACGGCAATTTTCGCCATCTTGGAAAGGCTTTTCTTAGGCCAGCGCGCGGGGGCCGGCGACGACCGGCGCGCCGAGGGGAACAAGCGTCGCATCGAGGAGTCCGGCGGATGCGCATCGCCGCCCGCTTTCTGATCGCCGTCCTCATTGTACTCGTCCTCGCCGGGATCGCGCTCTTCTTCCTGCGAAAGCCGATCGTCGCTGCGGCCGCCGAGCGCATCCTCAAAGGCGTCGGCCTTGAGGCGCCGGAAGTCGCCGTCGACGAGGTTTCGCTGACGCGCCTCGACGTCGCGCGCCTTGAAGCGGGGGGCGGCGCCGAACGCGGCCTGGACCTTCGAGATGTCGCGCTATTCTACGACTGGCGCGCGCTCCTCTTCGACGGGAAGATCCGATCAATCGAAATCAGCGGCGGGCGGGTCGTCGCCGCGTTCGACGACGCCGGCGGAATGAATATCGCCGGCTGGTCGCCGGACCCCAACGTCAAGCCGGCGCCGCCTCCGTTCAAGACGCTCAAGGTCGGCGCGCTCGATGTCATCGCGAGGACGCCAAAAGGCGATGCGCGCCTTGATACGGCGGGCGCCTTTGATTATGCGGACGGCGGCGAATTCAGGATCGGCCTTGCGTCCGAGGGCGCAGGCTTTGCGACGGCGGCGATGTCCGGCGCGTCGGGCGAGGCGACGCTTCGTTTCGGCGCTGACGGGTCGATCGCCGCAAAGGGCGCTGTCACGGGCGATGTCACGACGCCCGCCGGCGCCGTGCGCGGGCTCGACGCCGAGCTTGATGCGGCGCTTTCGTCCTGGCGCGGATTTTTCGGCGCCGCGCCGCGCGCGCTCGAAGGCGAGGCGACGCTCCTTCTCAAATCCTCAACGCTCGATGCGGCGGCGACGCCCTCGCTCGCGCCCGTGGCGGACGCCGGCGGCGCGCCGATCCGGTCGCTGTCGCTTTCCGGCGGCGTTAAAGCCGCCTTCGCCGAGGGCGGTTTTTCCGTCTCGATCGCTGGCGGACCGGTGACGATTGCGGCCGATCGCGGCGACCGCCTCGTCATCGAGGCGGGGGAAGGGCCCCTCTATGAGAGCCGCGCGGGCGCGAAGCGCCTTTCGCTGAAAGCGGCGCTCGAGGGCCCTGCGGCAACGGGCGTCGCGCGTCTTTCGGCGGCTTCGGAGAACGAGGGCCCCTGGGAAGTCGACGCCGCCGCCGCGCTTGGCGAGCAGACGGTCGGCGGCGTCTCGCTTGGAAGTTTCGACGGCGCATTCGCCGGCGCGTATGCGGCAGGCCGCCTCAGCGGCGTCGCCGACATCAAGACGCTGATCAAGAGCGCGGCTATAGGACGGCTTCGGATCAATGACATGCCGGCGGCGGCGCGCCTTGATGTCGTCGCGGATCTGAAAGCGAAGTCCATGTCCGCGAGCGCCGCCGACGGCGCATGCCTTGTCGTCGACCGGGCGGCGTTTCGGATGATTGAACAGGATATGGACGCGCGCATCTCTGACGCGAGCCTTTGTCCGGGCGAGGCGCCCCTTGTCGCCGTCGTCCTTGCGGACCCGGCGACTGCGCGCGTTTCCGGCCGCCTCGCCGCGCGAACCGCGCATTATCGCCTCGGCAAGACCGTGTTCGACGGCGCGCCGCCCGAGATCGACTTTTCGCTCGATTACGATCCGGCCGCGCAGACGAGCAGAATCGCCGGGAAATTCTCCGGCGGCCGCGTGATTCTCAACGACGCTTTCGCGCTATCTGGCGCGCGGGGAACGTTCGACGGAGCCATTGTCGGCGAGAAGATGAACGCGAAGGCGGCGCTTGAGACGATGCGGATCGCGCAGAACGCCGCGCTCGAAGTCGTCGCGCCGGTCCTTGTCTCGGGCGAAGCGGGCCTTGCTGACGATGTCGCCCGCTTTGATATCGCGGTGATGACGCCGAAAGGGCAACCGCTCGGCAAAGGCGAGGGCGGACACGAAGTGCGCACGGGGCGCGGCGAGGCGATCTTTGATTCCGGGATCTTGACCTTCAAATACGGCCTGCAGCCCGACGGAATCATCCCGGCGCTCCGCGGCGTCATCTCGAGCGCGACCGGAACGACGGAGGGCCGCGCGCGGTTCGCCTGGGCGCCGAACGAATTGGGATCTTCTGCGACCGTCAATCTCGACGACGTGTCGTTCGCGGGGCCAGGCGTCGCCGTCACGCGCACGGAAGGCGTCGCAGGCAAGATCGTCTTTTCGAATCTCTCGCCGGTCGCGACGGCGGGCGAACAAACGCTCTCGATACGGAAGATCGACCTTGACGCTTTGAAGCTCGAGAACGGCGGCATGCGGTTTGAAATGCCGGGCGATGAAACGCTGCGGGTCGCTGAAGCGGAGTTTCCGTGGTTCAGCGGCGTCATCGGCGTCTATGACGCGGCGATCAACATCGGCGGCGGAACCGCGCAGACGTCGCTGCAGATCGACGACGTCGATCTCGGGCAGCTTCTAAAGTACCCCAATGTCGAAGGTCTCTCGGGAGAGGGAAAGATCGAAGGCGTGCTGCCGATCGTCTTCGAGGGAGGGCGGGCGTTCATCCGGAGCGGCGTTCTGTCGGCGAAAGGCGGCGGCCTCATCCGCTATGAAAACAAGAACGCGGAGCCGGCATTCCAGGCGAATGAGCAGACGCGGCTCGCGTACGAAGTCCTCAAAGAGGTAAGGTTCCGGAATCTCTCGCTGGTGATCGACGGCCCGCTCGACGGCGAGCTGAACTTCAAGATCGTGTTCGACGGCGAGGGCGCCATTCCCGTCAAGACGCGCGCCGGTTCGACGCGCGTTCTAAGTCCGATCATCTATCGCCTGACGATGAACGTCCCGCTGCTCAAACTGGCGCAAGGCGCAAAAGCGGCGGTCGATCCTGTCGGATTCCTGAAATCGGCGCCGCGATCGCCCGACGAAACCGAAAAGGCGGTCGAAGACCTTATCGGCTCGAATCCGGACATATTCTGATGAGGGAAGGCGGGCGATTGCGGCGGTTCGGCGCCCCAAAGGCCCCTATTTCGACACCCTTGCGGGCTATGGTATCATTCAGCGGACGGCGATTCTTCAGAAATAGCGAGGGCGGGAATGCTGAAGCGATTGATGGACGGAATAGGCGCGACGAACTTTGCGCGGGCGGCTGTGCTGTTTGTCACCGCCGCCGCCTGCGCGACGGTTAAGGTCGAGGCGCCGGACAAGCCCATTGAGATCAATATGAACGTCAACATCAAGCAGGAGGTCCTGATCAAGATGGACAAGGAGATTCAGGACCTCATCGCCAACAACCCGGACATTTTCTAGGAGTGAGGAAGGAACAGCGCGCATGAGAAAACTGTTCGAAAAATCCGCCATCGCCGCGCTGGCGCTCGCCGCGTCAGCGACCGCCGCCGGCGCCTTGCCCCCGATCGTTGAGGACGCAAAGTCGAAATGCGTCGTCGGCGAACAGGCCGACGGTTATCTGGGCGTCGTCGCGGGCGCGATGGCGAGCGACGCCGTTCGCCGCGAGGTGCGCGCGATCAACCAGCAGCGCAAGGCGAAATACGCCGAGCTTGCGGCGAATAACGGCGTCACCATAGAGGACGCGGCGGCGCTGACCGGCAAGCAGCGCGTCGAGGGCGCCGAATCTGGCGAGTGCGTGCAACTCCCGGACGGAACCTGGGCGAAGCAGCCCTGATTAAGGGTCGGCGAATCATTCATAACGGGGCCTCTCGTCATTGAGGGCCCCGAATTCATGCCGCCTTTGGATCCGAAAGTCCTCGACGCCGTCAGCCTCTCGTCGCTAATGGCGTCAAGGATCTGCCACGATCTCGTCAATCCCGTCGGCGCGCTCGCCTCGGGGCTCGAGGTGCTTGGCGACCCGGCGATGGACGAAAGCATGAAAGAGGCGGCGCTCGACCTCATCAAGTCGAGCGCCGAGAAATCGGTGGCGCTCCTCAAATACGCGCGGCTCGCTTATGGAGCGTCCGGCGGCCTTGGCGCTGAACTTCCCTATGAAGAGGCGCGCCACGTCCTTGAGGCGATGCTCGCGTGGACGAAGGCGAGCCTCGACTGGCGGATCGCCCCGGGGCAGGCGCCGAAGGACGAGGTCAAGGCGGTCCTTGTCCTCGGCGCGGCGGCCGCCGACTGCGTGCCGCGCGGGGGCACGGTGACGATCGAGGGCGGCCGCGGCGCCTACAAGATCAGCGTCGCCGGCCAGCGGGTCATCGTTCAGGACGACATGCTGAAGGCGCTCGCGGGCGATGTCGCCGACTTGAAGCCGAAATTTACCCCGCATTATCTTTCAGGTCTCGCCGCGCGCGAGACGGGCGGCGATGTCGCCGCGACGCTGGTCGACGGGGCGCTTTCGTTTTCGATCCGTTTCGCCGCTGCGGATGCGGCGCCGGCTGCGTTAACGGCGGGATAACGCAAAAAGGCGAGAGTGGCGGCGATCATCAGGGACCTCGCCGCGGCTTATGAAGACCTGCCTCATCGTTGAAGACTCAAACGTCATTCGCGAAATCGCGCTGCGCATTCTGACCGACCTCGGGATCGAGGCGAAGGAATGCGAAACCGCCGCCGAAGCGGTCGAGCTGTGCCGCAAAGCCAAGCCCGACGTCGTGCTCCTTGACTGGGACCTCCCCTCGCTCGGCGCGCTCGACTTCCTGAAGGGCGTTGCGGAGCTTGCCGTCGATCAGCGGCCGGCGATCGTCCTCTGCGCGACGGAGAACGATCCCCAGCAGTTCACCCTCGCCAAGGCGGCGGGCGCCCAGCATCACATCCTGAAGCCCTTCGACCGCCTCTCGATTGAATCAAAGCTTGCGGAGATCGGCGTCGTCGAGGGCGCAAAGATCCCCGAGGCAAAAGCCGCCGAGGCCTCCTGACCGTCAGGCGATAACGCCGCGCGCCCGCAGGGCGGCTCGTTCTCCGTCATCGGCGAATTCCGAAAGCACGTCATCCGTTTGAGCGCCGAGCATCGGCGGCGCCATGTCGGCGCGCGCCGGCGTCTTCGAATATTTCACCGGATGAAGGACCATGAGATTTCCGGCGGCGTCCGCGCGATCCATCGCCGCCGTCATGGCGCGCCTTTGAACATGCTCATCGGCGAAGACGGCGTCGATTGCGTTGATCGGCCCGGCCGGCACGGTCGCCGCCTCCATGAGTTCGAGCCATTCGGGCGTCGTCCGTTCACGCATCTTCGGTTCGATCGCGGCGATCAGCGAGCCGCGATTGGCGACGCGGGCGCGGTTCGTCCGGTAGCGCTCGTCGTCAGCGAGTTCGGCGGCGCCGATGGCGCGCGCGAACGCGGCGAACTGGCCGTCATTGCCGACCGCGATGACGACGTAGCCGTCCTTCGTCTTGAACACCTGATAGGGCGCGATGTTCGGATGCGCATTGCCAAGGCGCGTCGGAGCCTTGCCGGATACGAGGTAATTCGACGCCTGGTTCGCGAGCATCGCGATCTGGCAATCAAGGAGCGCGACATCGACATGCTGGCCTTCGCCGGTGCGCTCGGCGTGGCGGAGCGCGGCGAGGATCGCCGCCGAGGCGTACATGCCCGAAAAAAGGTCCGCGACGGCGACCCCGACCTTCATCGGCTCGGCGCCCGGCGCCCCGTCAGGTTGGCCGGTGATCGACATCAGGCCGCCCATCGCCTGGATCATGTAGTCATAGCCGGCGCGCGGCGCGTAAGGGCCCGTCTGTCCGAAGCCGGTGATCGAACAGTAAACGAGCCGCGGATTGATTTTCGCAAGGCTCTCATAATCAAGGCCGTATTTCCTGAGGCCGCCAACCTTGAAATTCTCGACCAAAATCTGGCTCGTCGCGGCGATGCGCCGAACGAGCGCCGCCCCTTCAGGGTCGGCGATGTCGATCGCGACGGATTTCTTGTTGCGGTTGGCGGAAAGAAAATAGGCCGCATCCGTCGTATCGCCGGCCTCGTTTCTCAAAAACGGCGGTCCCCATCCGCGCGTGTCGTCGCCGGCGCCGGGCTTTTCGATCTTGATGACTTCGGCCCCGAGATCGCCGAGCAGCTGGCTCGCCCAGGGACCGGCGAGAACGCGGGAAAGGTCGAGGACCCGGACGCCCGCAAGGGCTGATTTTGCGATAGCTTTGATCATGGGCCGGACCATAGTGTCGGCGGCCGGGCGCGCAAGTCGCGCCCGGCATTTGACCGAAGGGGTTGAAAACCCGATAGTTTCGGCAACGCTTGGAACAGATAGGGAAATGGGAGACGCTATGAGGGGCCTGATGATGGACCGTCCGCTGCTGACGACGGAAATCCTCAAGCATGCGGCGCGAAATTTCAGGAAGACCGAGATCGTCACGCGAACGGTCGAGGGGCCGATACACCGCTATACGATCGCCGACGCCTACAAGCGGATCGCCAAGCTTGCCAACGCGCTGAAAGGCGCAGGCGTCAAAGAGGGCGAGCGCGTCGGCGTCATTGGCTGGAACACCTATCGGCAGTTTGAAATGTATTACGCGGTCGGCGGGCTCGGCGCGGTGCTCCACACCGTCAATCCGCGGCTCGGACCCGACAATGCGGCGTTCGTCATCAACCACGCGGAAGACGGCTATCTCTTTTACGACACGACATTTGCGCCGCTGGTCTCGGCGCTGCGCGGCAAGTTGAAGACGGTCAAGAAGTTCGTCCTCCTGACGGATGAGAAACACGCGCTCGAAGCCGGGACGGGCGATCAATCTTATGAAGGCCTCATCGCGGGCGAAGCGGAGGAGATCGTCTGGCCGGAATTCGACGAGAACACCGCTGTCGCCATGTGCTACACGTCCGGAACGACTGGCGATCCGAAGGGCGTCGTCTATTCGCACCGGTCGTGCGTGATTCAGACCTTTGCGAGCTGCCTTCCGACCGCGCTCGGCTGTAAGGAAGGCGACGTCCTCCTCCCCGTCGTGCCGATGTTTCACGTCAATGCGTGGAACACGCCATATTCCGCGCTGATGATCGGCGCAAAGCAGGTCTTTCCCGGCCCCAAGCTCGACGGCGAAAGCCTTTATGAACTTCTGTCGGCCGAGAAGGTCAACTATTCGCTCGGCGTGCCAACGGTGTGGCTCGGCCTCCTTCAATATATGGAGAAGAACGGCAAGACGCTTCCGCATTTGAGGAAAGGCCTTTGCGGCGGCTCTGCGCTCCCTGAAGCGCTCGTTCGCGGGTTTGAGAAATACGGCATCGAGCTGCAGCAGGGATGGGGCATGACCGAGATGAGCCCGATCGGCACGGTCAACGTGCTGCCGCCCGCGATCCGGTCGCTTCCTGACGACGAACGCATCAAATATCAGCTGAAAGCAGGGCGGTCACTGCCCTTCGTCGACATGCGGATCGTGTCGGAAGACGGCCGGGAGCTGCCGCGCGACGGCGTTTCCGACGGACGCCTTCAAGTGCGCGGCCCGTCGATCGTCGGATCCTATTTCAAATCGACGGACGCCACGCTCACCGCGGACGGGTGGTTTGACACCGGCGACGTCGCGATCATCGATGACGACGGATTCCTTCAGATCACTGATCGGGCGAAAGACGTCATCAAGACCGGCGGCGAATGGGTTTCTTCGATCGACATCGAGAACGCCGCGATGATGCATCCGAGCGTCGCCATGGCCGCCGTCATCGGGGTCGCGCATCCAAGATGGCAGGAGCGCCCGCTCCTCATCGTCGTCAAGCGCGAGGGCGAGACGCCGTCGGCTGACGACATCAAGGAGTTTCTCAAAACGCGCCTCGACAAGATCGCCTGGCCGGACGCGGTTGAATTCGTGCCGGAATTGCCGCTTGGCGCGACGGGAAAAGTTCTCAAGACCGAACTTCGAAAGAAATTCAAAGGCTACGTA
>JACADX010000097.1 GCA_013389125.1 Parvularculaceae bacterium
CCACTTCAATTGAATCAAAGCGCAGCGGCGGCGCGCCTCTCTCTGGCGCTTCCCCTCGCTCGAAGCGCCCGGATGCGGCAAGTTCGATAATCCCCGGCGCGCGAAATTTGAAATGTTCAACCGTGAGTTCGTCAGGTCTTGTCGCTTCGACGACCGCGTCAATGTCAAAGCGGAGATCGCCGCAGGCCGCCGCGGCGAGAAGCGGCGGAAGAAACGCCAGGCCGATATGCGCGTTCCTGATCGCGATCGAAATCTTGGGCGTTTGCGTTTCATCGGCAAGAATTCGCACGATGGCGCTCACGCCTTTCCCGTCGCATCCGATTTCGAAGCCGTCAGCGCGTTGCGCCAGCGACAAGGCCTCGCTGTTCGGAATTGCGGCGGCTAGAATTATCTGAATGCGCCCGGCTAGCCCGGCGGCGGTAATTGTCGTGGCGACAGTCTTCGGCGGCAGAAGAAACGCAAGCGCGTTTCCGAAATAGGCGAAGAGCGCCTCAAGGCGCTGCGGCGTCTTCAGCGCAGCTCCATTCTCGCGCCTCGCCTCTCCGGCCGCCGTTACTTGCTCGATTATGCGACTCGAAATGGCGGCGAACGCAGCGGCCGCTTCATGACTTTCGGCGTGCTTCCGGACGAAGGCTCCCGCCATTTTTCCCTGCGTGGCTCGGAGCGCCGCAATCGGCCGTTCGCTCAAACGGGCGGCGATGTCGTGAACGGCGATCGCACGAGGGGCGCAGAAATGCTGGTAGCCTGCCTTGCGCGCCCGGAGCGCAAAGTCGGCGTCTTCAAAGCCGAACGGATTAAATCCCTCGTCATGATAGTCGATTTCTTCGGCCAACGCCGTCGGATAAAAGCAAACGCCGCCAGGGGCGGTGTCGATTGGAATCGGCGGCGCGCCTTCAAGAATCCAGGGCCACGCCTGCTTCGCATGGCGCAAATGCGCTTCGACGCCCGACATTTTTTCGGGCTCAACGGCATATGCGCGCTGCAACGCCCGGTCGCCGTCAGCGCCCGAATAGAAGTAGGCGCCGCGCCAATCCGCAATCCCCATATGATAAATGTCGCGGGCGCGGCGCTTGTCGCGAGTCCGGAGCTGCGCCCGCATTTTCGCGGTCGGCGGCGTGTCTACATGCGCGCCGTCAGCGATCGCAGACAATTGTTCGGCGGAATAAATGGCGGACCCGACAGCATGAAAATCCAGCGTCGCCGGCGTCAGAATTCCCGGCTTGCGTCCGCACTCGGCCAGCGATGCGAACTCGTGATTCAATATGTCGATGAAATCAGGCGGAACGAGAATGTCGTCGTCGACAGACGCGACGAATTCAGCGCCCCGCCGGCGCGCCTCTTTGACGAGGCGGTTGCGACCGCCAGCGACGCCGAGATTGCGATCAACCCGGATGATTTCCGCTCCGCTCGCGGATGCGATTTTTTCCGCAATCGCGTCATTCGGCGCATCATTGAAAAGCACAAGATGGAGATCGCTCGCGCGACGCGCTCGCGACGCGCTCGCCAAGGATGCAAGCGCTTGCGGCAGGTCCGCCGCCTGAACCATGGTAATGATCGCGACTTTGCCCATGCCGGTCGCCGCCGCCAATCCCCTTTCTCGCACCTTGCGGCCCCCGCGGACGGCGCCTATCCGATGCGCCATGGGGGGTCAAGGCGAACGATCGACCGCCTCGCTATCGCGGCGCAAATTGATCGACGACCCGAAACGCCGCCGTTCGGAAACCCTTAGTGATCCATTGAAGCGACGGGTTCGCAGCCGGCGTCTCGTCTACAAATCGCTTGATGTCAGGCCACTCGCCGACATCGTAATCGTCAAACAGGATGATCCCGCCTTTGCGGACCAGCGGTCCGAAATTCTCATAATCCCATTTGACGCCGTTATAATCGTGATCGCCGTCAATCAGCAGCAGATCGAACTCTCTACCCTTGACGGCCGCGATCGCGGCCTCATCAGTGCTGAATCGCTGTATCACCTCAAATGCGCCTGTCGGCGCGCCGACGGATGCGAGATTGCGGTCGAGCGCCTGCCGCGAAACAGGGACGCCGGTAATCAGATCGGCTGCGTCCCGGCTGTAATAGCCGTCGAGGGGATCGATAAGGGTCATTCGGACCGCCGCGCCGAATTCGGCGAGAATATCGTAAAAGCATGCGGAGGCGACGCCGAACAGCACGCCGATCTCGAGAACATTGACTGGGCTTGCGCTGATTGAGCGCGCCGCAAGCAACCGCGCGATCATGGTCTGGCTTGAAGTCGCAAGCCGACCGACGCACCGACCTTCAATCGAGGCAATTCGCGAGGCCATATAGCCGATATTGCTGTCGGCCACTTCAAGCCCCAGAGGCTCTGCCCATTCTCGTCGCAAGGCTTCCAAGTCGGCCTTAGATAGCGTCCGATCGTGCACGTGATAGCCGCGCACGCGCCCAGAAAGATCGTTCAGAGCGTTTCTAATTTGGAGCGCCCGGTCTTCGATGCGCGATAGCTTTTCAGCGCTCGCCTTCATCCCGAGCCGATCATCGACTTTCTTGAACTGCTCCAACGTCTCGACAAATCGCCTGTCAACCGCGTGCGCTTGTCGCTTCGCCGCGGTCCGCGCCTCGGTGAGCAGGCCAGCCTGCTTCTCAACGTCGTTCTGAAGTCGACGCAGTTGCTTCGATGCGAGGTTCGATCTCTCCTCAAGATCGAATTTCAGGTCCCGCAGCCGCTTCGATGCGAGGTTCGATCGCTCCTCAAGATCGAATTTCAGATCCCGAAGCCGCGTCTCAAGCGAACGGTCTCTTGATTTCAGGTCGGAAATCTCCCGAACTCTAATGTCGTTTACAGTCGCCCTCAGCGCGTCCACTTCGCCGCCAAGTCGGGCGATCGCAGCTGCGATTTCCACAATGGTGGCGCGAAGTTTGACCGCTGCGGCCGCGACGAAAACGCCGCCGAGCGCAAGTGCCACGATGCTCGCGCCGGCAACTAAGCCAATCGCCAAGCCGGCCGACCTGCTTACAAGGACACCCGCCCCAATGGCGAGCGCCGCGCCGACCAGCAAAAGCGCCAGACGCGCCCGCCAGACCGCCAAAACAAGCACAAACGCTCGCTTTTTCAATGAGTTGCCGGTCATTTCCGGAGAGCCGCTCTTGACTGAGGCGGCGGGTTTAGCCCACTCGTTACAACGTCACAAGGCTCGCCGCGCGCAAGAGAGGGTCGTTCGCGACGTCGCAAGGGGCTGAGGGCGCCGAATTTGCGCCGGCGGCTTTCCCTTCCCGCCCGCATTCGTCCGCATTGCTTGACCGCGAAAGGCGCCGTTCCTAGACCGCCACGGCGCGAGCGCCTGCTTGCAGACCAACGACAAGGTGTCCTTCGCAGAAATGGCTCGCGAGTCCCACGATTACCGGCCTGACATCGACGGGCTGCGGACCGTCGCCGTCTTGTCAGTTCTCCTCTATCACCTTGGCGTCGCTCCAATTACCGGCGGCTTTATCGGCGTCGACGTCTTCTTCGTCATAAGCGGCTATCTGATTACCCGGAAAATCGTCGCCGATATCGAACTCAACCGATTCAGTTTCCGCTCGTTCTATCTCGCCCGAGTTCGGAGGATCCTGCCGGCGCTTCTTGCGACGGCGGCAATCACCTTCGCAGCAGGAGCCGTCGTCCTGTCGCCCGGCGTATTCCAAGAACTGGCGCGATCTTCGATCGCCGCCGTTTTTTCCGTCTCGAATATCCTGTTCTGGACCATCAGCGGGTATTTCGATTCGGACTCGACGCTTAAGCCGCTCCTGCACACCTGGTCACTCGGCGTTGAAGAGCAATTCTATCTGTTCTGGCCGATGTTGCTCGTCGGCGCGTTTCGATTCGGCAAACGGATAGCAGGGTTTGTCGTCGTCCTTGCAGCCGCTCTCAGCCTCATAGCGGCGCAGGTTGCGCTCGGCGCCGATGCGTCCGCCGCTTTTTTTCTGTTGCCGTTCCGCATCTGGGAGCTTGCGATCGGCGCAGCGCTCGTATGGCTGCCTCGCCGGAATTCGACGCCGAACGTCGTCCTTGAACTTGGCGTGATCGCGGGCCTTGCGATGATTGCGGCTGCTGCGATCTTATTCAACAAAACCTCGCCTTTTCCGGGGCTCTACGCGGTCCTGCCTTGCGCCGGCGCCGCGCTCGCAATTCAGTCGGGCGCCGCGCGCTATTCGTCAAAACTGCTAACCAACCGGGTTTCGGTGTGGATCGGTAAGATCAGCTATTCCCTGTATCTCGTTCATTGGCCTCTGATCATTCTCACAAAATATGTGCTGATGCGCGATCTCAGGCCGGTAGAGCAAGCTGGCCTCTTTGCGCTTTCAATAGCGCTTGCGCAGCTGATGTACGCC
>JACADX010000369.1 GCA_013389125.1 Parvularculaceae bacterium
TCCGCGCTGGCGCTTGCGGCGTCAGGCTGCGCACTGTTCAGCGGCGGCGAGAATTCGACGGCAAGCCTGCGACCTGCGCTGACGGCGGCGCCTTCGAGCGTCGCCGGAAAAGCCGCGCGCGAACCTTTCACGCCCGCGTTCGGGATCGGTCGGCCCGTCGCTCTAATTCCCTGCCAGAAGAAGATCGCCCTTTCGGACGATTGCCGCAGCCAAAACGAGCGACACCAGATCGCCGGCTCAATGCCGCCCCCGGACGAGGCGTCCCCGACGGAAGCCTCCATCGCGCCAGTCGCCAAGAATTAGAGCGCGGCGGCAAGCGCTTCGGGGTCTTTGACTTAAGTCACGACCTCGCCGAGCGGATTCTGCGATATCGCCCGCCATGAAACCGCAATGGCGAAAATATCTGGCCGTCCGCGCGCCGCGCTACACGAGCTTTCCGTCGGCCCTGCATTTCGACGAGCAGGTGACGGCCGCCGATTACGCGGCGCGCCTGCGCGACATCGCCCTCTATGAGCCTTTGTCGATCTATGTGCACGTGCCCTTCTGCAAACAGCTGTGCTGGTATTGCGGTTGCAACATGCGCGTCGAGAACGACTACGGGCGCGCGCTCCGGTATGTCGAAGCGGCCGCGCGCGAACTTCGATTGGTCGGCGAGGCGCTGGCCGGCGCCGGAAGACCGCTTTCCGTCCACTTCGGCGGCGGAACGCCGAACTACCTCAAGGTCGAGGAGATCGCCGCGCTCCTTTGCGCCATCGAAGAAGGGCTCGGCCTCACGGATTCGACCCGCCTCGGCATAGAGCTCGACCCGCGGCTCATCGGCGAGAATGACGTCTCGCGCCTCGCGATGCTGGGCTTCAGCAGAATGAGCCTCGGCGTTCAGGACTTTGATCCGGATGTCCAGGACGCAATCAACCGTATTCAGAGCTTTGATCTCGTCGAAAGCGCCGTCGCCGAAATGCGGCGCGTCGGAGTTGGCGATATTTCGTTCGATCTCGTCTACGGCCTTCCGCGTCAAACGGCGATGAGCTTTGCGGATACGATCGAAAAGACAATCGCCCTGTCGCCGGATCGCGTCGCTGTTTTCGGCTACGCGCACGTTCCGGCCCTGCTCTCCCGTCAGAGGCTCATTGACGAGGCCGCCCTGCCGACGCCGGCGCTGAGGGCGGATCTCGCGGAGCTTGCCGACGCGGCGCTTGTCGGCGCGGGCTATCGACGGGTCGGCTTTGACCATTATTCAAAGCCCGCCAACGCGCTTGCGCGCGCCGATATCGAAGGGCGCCTCCGCCGGAATTTTCAAGGCTTCACGGACGATCTCGCTGCGACGACGATCGGCGTCGGCGCGTCGGCGATCAGCCATGTCGAAGGGCTCTACGCACAGAACGCCAAGAACCTTCGCGACTACTATCGAGCCATCGACGGCGGTCGCCTCGCGACGGCGCGCGGCGTCGAACTCTCGCCGCGCGAGCGGCTCATCGGCTGCGCCATTCAGGATCTCTTATGCCGGTCGAGAGCGGACATTTCGGGTCTCCTCGCGCGCTTGTCGCCGCAGGAGGCGAGCGCTGTCTGCAGGCGGCTCGACATCCTTGAAGCGGACGGCGTCATCGAATGGCGCGACGATATTGTAACGCTGGCCGATGAGGCGCGTCCGCTCGCCCGCATCGTCGCGATGGCGCTTGACCCTTACGAAAATCGCGCGCCCGCGGGCTCGCCCCAGCCGTTCGCCCGCGCTATATAGACGCGCCGACTGGCGCTGCGCACATGCGGCGCCTAATCTCAGCCCGCTAAGCGCAGCGTGGGAAGGTCGATGGGCGATCAATCAAGGGTGGCGGAAGGCCGGAGCTGCGTCGCGGCCGAGCGGCCGAGGACTTGCGACCTCTGCGACGTGCGCGAACGGTCGATTTGCGCCGACCTCAACCCGCGCGAATTCGTTCACGTCGAAAAGACCATGGCGCGCCGGAACGTCGCCAAGAACAAGGCGCTGATGTCGGAAGGCGAACCGAACGAGTCGCTTTATATTGTGATCGACGGCGCGTTTCGTCTGTCGAAGATGCTAGAAGACGGCCGCCGGCAGGTCACCGGATTTCTCTTCAAGGGAGATTTCATCGGCGTCCGCTCGACTGCAGCGAGCGCCTACACCGCCGAAGCGCTTGAAGACAGCGTCGTCTGCTTCTTCCCGCACCGCTATCTTGACGAAATCGCCATCGACTCGCCGGGCGTCAAGGACCGTCTCATCGCACGAGGTCAAACGGAGTACCACAAGGCGCAGGACCACATCGTCCTCCTCGGCAAGAAGACCGCCGAAGAGCGCGTGCTGAGTTTTATCGATCTGATCGATCGCACAATCGGCGTCGATGACGGCCCGGCAAAAAGGCTCGTGCCGTTGCCGATGGCGCGGCAGGACATCGCCGATTACCTCGGCCTCCGGCTCGAGACTTTGAGCCGGACCCTTGCCGCTCTCAAAGAAGCCGGCCATCTCCTCGAACTGGAACGGCGCTCGGTCACGATCCCCAA
>JACADX010000316.1 GCA_013389125.1 Parvularculaceae bacterium
ATCTCGGCGACGAGCGGGTGCCGGACGACGTCGGCCCGCGTGAAGCGCACAATCGAGACCTGGTCGAGCTTTGAAAGGCGCGCCATCGCGCTTTCAAGGCCGGACATGCCGGGGAGGAGATCGGTCTGCGCCGGGTCGCCGGTGACGACCATCGACGAGTTCCATCCAAGCCGCGTCAGCAGCATCTTAAGTTGAACATAGGTGCAGTTCTGCGCTTCGTCGATGACGATATAGGCGCTGTTGAGCGTGCGCCCCCTCATATAGGCGATCGGCGCGATCTCGATGACGCCTTCGGCCATCAGCGCCTTGAGACGTTTTCCGGAAATGCGATCGCACAGCGCGTCATAGAGAGGGCGCAGATAGGGCGATAGCTTTTCCTCCATGTCGCCGGGAAGGAAGCCGAGGCTTTCGCCCGCCTCGACGGCCGGACGCGACAGCACGATCCGCCGCACGCGCCCCGCCTCCAGCGCCTCAACGCCCTTGGCGACGGCGAGATAGGTCTTTCCAGTGCCGGCGGCGCCCGCCGCGAAGACTAAAGGAGTTGCGTCGATCGCATCGATGAGCGCTTGCTGCGCATCGTTCTGCGCGCGAATGTTTTTTCGATACTTCTGGTCGCGCTCGGGCTCGGAGCGTGCGGCAGGTCCAAGCGGCGACCATTGCGGTTCGTCGAACAGCCGCCGCACATTGTCGGCCTCATACGCCTGCTCATAGGACGTCTCCGCGCGGTCTCGCCGTCGCCGCGCTTGAGCGGAGCGTTTCGCCATCAACTCTCTCCTTGTGCGGCGAATACCCGCCGCCGATCCGCGCGCCGCGAGCGGACCGGCAGAACCGAAGTTTGGGTGAAGGATGGCGTAGCCGCAGGGACCGGCGAATATCGCGGTTCGTCTCGTACTTGCGCATCGCGTTGCGGCACTCTCGTTGACGCCGAAATCGACCAACGAATCAGAGGCTATGGGTATTCGGCTCCGCTTGGCGAGAGGGGCGGCGAAGATTTCGCAGAAGTGTCGCTGTCAAGGACCAGCGGCTGCCGCCGGTTCCGCCGGCCGGCGGAAGGAGCGCGCTTAAGGCCGCGCCGTCAGCGCTTCGCGTGTACGAAAGCCTGGCTGATCTTCGCGTGCGCCTCCGGCGCATAGTTTTGCCAGGAGGTCCGCCCGTTCGTCGCGTCAATGACGAAAAGCGATTCATGCGGCCTAAGGAACGGAGCAATCGCGTTCCTGACGACGATCGCCGTCAAGGCGCAATTGACGGTCCAGACGTTTTCCGCAAGACGGAACGAGGCCCCAAGGCTTGCAAGCGCGTTTTCAACCCGGCTCGCTGCGGCGTTGACGACGTCAAAAATGATCACGAAATTCGCCGGACCCATTTGATCCGTAGACGTCCCATGGCGGGGCGGCTGGCCGAGCGCCTTGGCGCGGCGCGGCGCGCGGGCGGAGTCGTCGGCCGCCCCTCCGCCAGCGGCGGGAATGCCCGGCGCGCAATCGGCCTTTCCGAACGCGCCGTTCGTCGTCGTTGCGGCGCTTTCCGCGCCGAACAACGAGGCGAAAGCTGTCTCGCGCTGCGCCTCGCGCCAATCCCTGCTGCCGGCGGGCGCGATCAGCGTCCACGCGGCGAACCTGCCTTCGTTTGCGAACTTCTTGAGGTCCTTCGACGAATAGGGACCGTAAATTCGTTCGTTTGACTTGATGCACCAGTTGTCAGCGAACATCGGACCTTGGCTCCGCTCGTCCGTCGTCAGACGGAAACGCCCTTCTTGCCGAATTGCGGTGCAAGTCCCGCGCCGCTCGGTTGCGTCTCAATCGGGGACTTCGTGTTTTCAATGACGTCTTCCATCTTCGCCGACGGGCCCGTGAAGACGACCCCGACGCCCTTTTCGTGGCGGCGGACGACTTTCGCGACGGTGCGCCCGACAGTGACCTGGGCGCCGAGAGGGGGCTTTGGGTCGACGGCGATCGAAGCGCCGGTCAAGGAAATATCGAGGATCTCGCAGGCGATCGTCTCGCCGCTTTCAAGGGTCAAGATTGTCGGCTCGTCGCTCCTGATGCGCGGATTGGCGCGGCGGTCGATGCGCATGTGCGGCGTGTTAAGCGCGTAGGTGAGGCTGTCGGCGGCCCGTTTGGTCTTGGCGCGCCGGCTGCGGTAGTCGACGGCGAAATGATGCTTGGCCGAGCGGATGACATGACCTTCGTAACGGCCCACATTGTCGATGTAGACGACAACTTTTTCGCCGGCTTGAGGTGGATTGACCGCTTTAAGGAGCGCGCCGCCCGCCGAGATGTTGACGACGAGGCAAGGCTCTTCTTCGCCGTTCGCCTTGAGGACGCGCGCCTTGAGCGCGATGCCGACCCGCTTATGGCGACGGCGTTCATCGTCATGCGCGCTCGGATCGGCCGAGGTCGACGGCGTGTCGGTCTTAGCGCCCATGGCGTCGGCTTTTCTTGGTTAAGAAATGCTTGATCTCGCCGAATTCTAAGACGCCGAGGTGAACAAAGGTTTGCTTCAGGATGCCGCTTGTCCCTAGATGGGCGGCGCGGCTGCCATTTTCGCGCGGCAATGCCGCGAGGCTGGGGCATGGCGGCGACGAAAAACGATGATCCCGACGCGATCGGCGAGACGCAGACGCGCCCGTCCGGCGTTTTCGGCGATGTGCCAAAGCCGGTGATCGTCGCGGCGGCGATCCTTGCCGCCTGCTATTTCGGTCTCGAGGCGGCTCCCGCCCGGCTCGCAGATGATATTGCCGAAGCTTTTGGATTCTCGCCGCTGCGGCTTGCAGCGGCCTTCGCCGGCGGCGGCGGCGGGTTGCCGGGCGCGCTCGTCACGCTTTTCAGCCACATGGCGATCCACGCGTCGATCGGCCATCTCTTTTTCAATCTGCTTTGGCTTGTCGTATTTGGCGCGCCGATCGCAAGGCGGCTCGGCGGTTGGCGGTTCGCTCTCCTGCTGATTCTCAGCGCCGCCGCCGGGGCGCTGTTCTTCGGGATTTTCCACGTCCGCGACGCGACGCTTCTCGTCGGCGCATCCGGCGGCGTCACCGGCCTGCTCGGCGGGCTCGTGCGATTCGCTTTTCACCGGCCGCTGTCGCGGCCCGCGACCGAACGAGGCGTCCTGCCGCTCGTTGACCGCAGCGTCATCATTTGGTCTGCGGTCATCATTTCGATGAATGCCGCGGTCGCGCTGTTCGGACCGAGCATCGGCGCTGGCGACGCGGATATCGCCTGGCAGGCGCATGTCGGCGGCTATCTCTTTGGTCTCGTCGCCTTTCCGCTGTTTGACGGGAAGCCCCGCTGATTTTGGCGCCGCACAACAGCGGCGGCGCCGAACCGTATGATTTTGCGTTGATTTTTTCGTGTAATCGCGCAGACTTCCGCTTCTTGAGGAAGGAGGTTCCGGTGAAAGTAGAACACATCCTTCAAACGAAAGGCGCCGACGTCTTCGCGGTTTCCGGCGCGACTTCGGTCAAGGACGCTGTTGACCTGCTCGGTGAAAAGAATATCGGCGCCGTCGTCGTAAAGGCCGCGCGCGGCGCCGTTACCGGGATATTCTCCGAGCGCGACGTCGTCCGGCGCTTGAAGTCGGAAGGGGCGGGGGTTCTCGGCAGGCCCGTTTCCGATTGCATGACCCCCAACCCATTGACCTGCACCGTCGAAACGGACCTTGACGAGCTGATGTCGACAATGACGAACAAGCGCGTCCGCCACATTCCCGTCGTCGAAAGCGGCAAGCTGGTCGGAATCGTGTCGATCGGCGATGTCGTCAAGAGGAAGATCGATCAGGCCGAGCGGGAAGCGGCGATGTTGAAGGAATATATCGCGTCCTGACCGGCATCGCCCGTCGTGCGCAAAAAAGGCGGAGAGCGTGAGTGCGCCCTCCGCCAATCGTCGTTTTGGTTCGCCGCCTTAGTTCGTCGGCGGCAGCAGGACTGTGTCGATGACGTGGATGACGCCGTTCGACGCCCAGTTGTCGGCTTTCGTAACCGTCGCCGGTCCGACTTTGACGCCATTTGTTCCGTCGACGGAGAGCTTGGCGCCGTTCAGCGTCGTCACCTCGAGCCTCTTGCCCACGAGATCTTTCGACTTCGTTTTGCCGTTGGCGACGTGATAGGTGAGGATCGCGGCGAGCTTGTCCTTGTTTTCCGGCTTCAACAGATCGTCGACCGTGCCGGCGGGCAGGGCCGCGAAGGCCGCGTCGGTCGGGGCGAACACAGTGATGGGCCCCGGCGCGCGCAGCGCGCTTTCGAGACCGGCGGCCTGAACCGCGGCGACGAGCGTCGTGAATTGGCCGGCGCTGACCGCCGTGTCGACGATGTCGCCTTTGGTTATTGTCGTCTTCTTCGCATCGTGATCACGCGCAAGCGCGGGAGCCGCAGCGAGAGTGAAAGCCGCGGTCGCGGCGAGAAAATTCTTCAGCATGCTTCCTCTCCATTGTTGAGTTGACGCTGTGCTTACGGGAAGGAGCTAGCGGCGGATCGCGCCATCACAAAAAGTTCATCGCGGGCAATGGGCCGGTTATATTCTGTCAGCGGAGCATATCGCGAGGGCGCTCGCGGCGGGGGAGGGGCGGCGGGTTCGCCGATGAAGGCGATGGAGATGCCCCGCCCGCGGGGAGAGCGGACCGAGTTCGCTATTGCGGGCGTTTCCTTTTCCTTAACCCAATCATGCGGCGAAAAATCGCTTGCCCCGCACAACCCTTTTGCGTAAGGTAGCGTCCCTCAGCGTTATTGAGAGCCTGCATAAGCGGGGCGCAAGTCCCGCTGCCGTTCGTTTTCGTGGATAGCTGATTGAAATTTCTGTGGAAATTTCGAGCGGTGCGAGAGCGAAAAAAAGTTCGAAAATGGCGTTGACAGGGGGAGCGCGGGCGACTAAATCCGCGCCTCCACCGACGCGGCCGGGACGGCCGCCGCGGCCTTCGAAGGAAGGTCTTGGGGCGGTCTCGGGAGTGTCGGTTTTTTGTCGGCTGAATTTCGGGGCGACCCGGAGTCCGGTCGGCGGCTCTTTGACAAGTGAATCCGAGGAAGAGAAACGTGGGCGGCGTGCGTCCTTGCGGAGCCTTTTGGCTCGCTCAAGGATCTGTCATCCGCTGACGTTTACTCCATAAACCAAGTACTTCCGTTCATTCGGGAGTTTGGTTTTGTGACGTCAGTAAGAGATGAGCGTCGGGCTTTCCCGCCCGACTTAAGGATACGACAAACTCAACTTGAGAGTTTGATCCTGGCTCAGGACGAACGCTGGCGGCAAGCTTAACACATGCAAGTCGAGCGCCCCGCAAGGGGAGCGGCAGACGGGTGAGTAACGCGTGGGAACGTGCCTTTCGGTTCGGAACAACTGAGGGAAACTTCAGCTAAAACCGGATACGCCCTTCGGGGGAAAGTTTACGCCGAAAGATCGGCCCGCGTCAGATTAGGTAGTTGGTGGGGTAATGGCCTACCAAGCCGACGATCTGTAGCTGTTCTGAGAGGAAGATCAGCCACACTGGGACTGAGACACGGCCCAGACTCCTACGGGAGGCAGCAGTGGGGAATATTGGACAATGGGCGCAAGCCTGATCCAGCAATGCCGCGTGGATGAAGAAGGTCTTC
>JACADX010000336.1 GCA_013389125.1 Parvularculaceae bacterium
CCGCGATTTCCGCGTAGCTCATTCCCTCGCTGAACGGCGGCTCGGGCGAGAGCAATTGCCAGGCGGGCGTCAGGCCCGCCGGAATGTAAGTCCATCCGTTGGCGTTGAGTGCGTCGATCTTCGACGCAAGCGCAACTTCGTCGGTCGACAGCGGCGTCAGCGCATCCGGGCACGGAGCGCCGTTAAGTCCTGGAATCTTGTAAAGACTGTAGTCGTCATCGGTCGTGTTGTAGGGATAATCGCGCGATCCGACGCAGCCCTTGAAGGCGGCGCCTGGATAGTTCAGCCATGGTGCGGTGCTGTAATCCGTGCCGATGCTTGCATATTGGGCGAACGGCACGATGCCGATCTTGACGTCGGAACCCTCGGCCTCAAACAGCGACTTAATCAAGTCCTTGGCGGCGTTCTTCAATGCCGAAATCTTGCCCTTCTGGTTCATCGATCCGGTGACGTCGAGCGCGAGCGCGACTTCGAGCGTCGGCGGATCGCCGAGCCGCACCTCCGACACGGTGTCGATTTCGATCTGTCCTTGTCCGAAAACGCCCATGAGCAGCGCATCAAGCGTGCCATCGACGTCCAGCGCGAACGTGTCGTTGGCGTCGTCGAACGTCACTTTGAAGGCGTCGATCGAGATCGCCGATTTGTCCTTGATGCTCGCATCGAAGACCTTGCGCGCAACGGCGGTCAGCGCCTCGTCGTCGGCGTTCGGATGGCCGGCCTTGTAGCGTGCGGCGGCGAGAATGCCCGCATCGGTCGCTTCGTGGATTTCAGAACGCTTCATCGACGAGCGCGTCACGTCGATAGCGATCCCCGCCGCGCCGAGAATGATGAAAAGGATGACGGCGAACATCACGGCGACATTGCCTCGTTCGTCGCTGATGAGCCGAGTGTGCAAAGTCAGCCTACGCATGGCACGCTCCCGCATTTTTCGCCGCCAGTCGCTGCGCAATTCCGCACCGCGCGCGGATGCGCCTTCACACGCTAAAAATACGCCGGCAGGATTAAGGGAACGATAATGTTTAGATGACGTTGAAAAAAAATAGGCGCCCCGCAAGGGGGCGCTTGTCGTCCCGATTTGAAACGGGTCAGGCGGCTTTCTCCTCCGCAGGGTCCCGCAGAACATAGCCGCGGCCCCAGACCGTCTCGATATAATGATCGCCATCGGTCGCGGCGGCGAGCTTTTTCCGGAGCTTGCAGATGAAGACGTCGATGATCTTGAGTTCGGGCTCGTCCATGCCGCCGTAGAGATGGTTGAGGAACATCTCCTTGGTGAGGGTCGTCCCTTTGCGAAGCGAAAGGAGCTCGAGCATCTGGTATTCCTTGCCGGTCAGGTGCACGCGCTGGCCGGCGACTTCGACGGTCTTGGCGTCGAGGTTGACGGTCAAATTGCCGGTCGTGATGACCGACTGCGAATGGCCTTTTGAACGGCGGACGATCGCGTGGATGCGGGCGACGAGTTCGTCCTTGTGGAAGGGCTTCGTCATGTAGTCGTCAGCGCCGAAGCCGAGGCCGCGAACCTTCGTTTCAATGTCGCCTTGGCCGGTGAGGATCAGGATCGGCGTGTTCACTTTCGCGACGCGGAGACTCTTCAAGACGTCGAAGCCGGTCATGTCTGGCAGATTGAGATCGAGAAGGATGATGTCGTAGTCATAAACCTTGCCGAGATCGACGCCCTCTTCGCCGAGATCGGTGGTGTAGACGTTGAACCCATCCGACTTCAGCATCAGCTCGATGCTCTGGGCGGTCGCTCCATCATCTTCAATCAGCAAAACCCGCATTGCCCGCTCTCCTGTTCGTCGCTACGTCGCCCCTTGCGGCGCGCGCATTTTTCGAATTGCCTTAACCAGAATTAGGTTGATTTGCTTTCATAAAGGTTAACGCGGCGCCGCTAATGCGCGCAGCTTTCGCCAGGGTCTTAAGCCGCGAACAAGGTTCGTTACCCGCAACCCGCGCAAGTTCCTTCAACGAAGGGGTCCTGTTAAGCGCGGCGCGGACGCTTCCGGCTAGCTTGATTCACCGATTTACGCGAGCTTAAACGCGCAAGCGTTAAGGTCCCGCGCCGAACGGATGGTTGAAAGGGCCCGAATGACCGCAGGTCCCGCCTCGATAGACGACGCGCGCGCGACGCTCCGGCGATTCGGACCCGTCGCCGTGTCGGGCGCGGTCGACAGCGTCAGCGATCTTGCGATCCGGGTCGAGGACCGGCTTGGCGCGCTCGAAGTCGGCGCCCGTGTCGAAATCGAAACGGCGGCGGGCGGACTCGCGGCGGAGGTCGTCAGCCTCGCCCGCGGCGCGGCGGTCTGCCTTCCCTTTGGCGGCGTCGGCGGCGTCAAGCGCGGCGCCAGGGCTGAATTCAACTCGGCCGCCGCATGCGTGTCGCCTTCGCGGGCCTGGCTTGGCCGCGTCGTCAACGCGCTCGGCGCGCCGGTCGACGGCAAGGGTCCGATCGCCGCCGGGCGCCGACCGCGCAATCTCCGCGCCTCGCCGCCGCAGGCCGCGCTTCGCGAGCGGCTCGGCCCGCCGGTCGAATTCGGCGTCCGCGCGCTTGACGCCTTCTGTCAGGCGAGGGTCGGCCAGCGCCTTGGAATTTTTTCGGGCTCGGGCGTCGGCAAATCGGCGCTCCTGTCGATGATCGCGCGCAATACGCGCTGCGACGTCGCGGTCATCGCACTCATCGGCGAGCGCGGCCGCGAAGTGCGCGAATTCATCGAAGAGAGCCTCGGCGAAGCGGGGCTGGCGCGTTCGGTCGTCATCGCGGCGACATCGGATGAGCCGGCGATGATGCGCCGTGAAGCCGCGTATCTCGCGATGACGGTCGCCGAGCATTTTCGCGACGAGGGCGCGCATGTCCTCTGCCTCATGGACTCGCTGACGCGCGTCGCCGCCGCGCAGCGGGAGATCGGCCTTGCGGCCGGCGAACCGCCGACCGCGAAAGGCTACACGCCGTCCGTCTTTTCGCTGCTTCCGAAACTTCTCGAGCGGGCCGGGTCGGGTCTTGCCGGCGCCGGCGCCGTCACGGGCGTCTTCACGGTGCTGGTCGAGGGCGACGACCACGACGAACCGATCGCTGATGCCGCGCGCGCCATCCTCGACGGCCATGTCGTGCTCGACCGGCGCATCGCCGAACGCGGCCGGTTTCCCGCCATTGATATCCTGCGGAGCGTCTCAAGAACGACGCTCGGGGTTCCGGAAACCGGCCTTGTTGAAACCGTGCGCCGCGCCCGCGCCCTTGCAGCCGTCTATGAGGATATGCGGGAGATGATCAGGATCGGGGCCTATAAGCGCGGCGCAAGCCCTGAGGTCGAACGCGCGATCGAATTCCATGCGGCGCTCGAATCATTCCTTGCGCAGGCTCGCGACGAATGCGCGAGCGCGGCCGACGCTGAAGAAACGCTCGCAAGATTGACAGCGTCGCATTACGGCAGCGAAGCCGCATGAGAGCCAACCCGCGCGAGGCTGCAGCGTTCGCCAAACTCCTCAAGGTCTCGCGCACAAGGGCTGATGAGGCCGGGCGCCGCATTGGGGATCTCGAGGCGGCGCTTGCGAGGACGCAGGAAGCGCTTCACCTGCTCGCCGAATCCGTCAGCAGCGAGGAAGAGGCGGCGCGCGCGGCGGAGCTGATCGGCTTCACCCAGCTTGCGGGCTATCTCGCCGGCGCGGCGGTCAAGCGGGATGCGCTCTTGAAGACCCGCGCGGACATTCTCACGGAACTGCAAAAGGCGCGCTCCGCGCTTGCCGAGGCCTTCGCGGAAATGAAGCGGCTCGAGCATCTCGTCGAACGCTCTCGGCTTGCCGCCGCGGGCCGGAAGCGAAAAGTCGAAGCTGCGGCGCTCGACCACGCCGCGCTTCAACGCTTTGCGCGAGCGAAAACGAATTAACCCAATCGCAACCATTCTTTTCAAAGACTTATGGACGTTTTCCACCCCTTCCGTTTCACAGCCGTAATGACCATTCGTTTTTAAGAGCCTTCGGGCGATTTTGAGTTTGACCAGGTTGCGTCGCCCATGCTAGCCCATAAATTGTCGGAAATTGGCGCCTAGAGGCGCCAACTCTGGAACGGTCCCGGTCGGGGGACCCCCAGGGCGCGGGCGGAGTTCGGGGCGTGAATCTGCGGTCGCCGGAGACCTCGTTTCTGGGGTCTCACATCAACAAGATTGACCAGAAGGGGCGCGTCGCCGCGCCGGCGGACTTCCGGCGCGCGCTCGATGGCGACCCGATCCGCGGCTTTTACGCCTATCGCTCCTTGCGCGGGCCGTTCCTAGAGTGCGGCGGGGGCGACCTCATCATGCAGTTCAAGCGCATGACCGTCGAACTCGATCCTTATGGCGAAGACTGCGATGCGCTGGAAGCGCACATCTTTGGCGACATGCGGCCGCTCGCCTTCGACACGGAAGGTCGGGTCGTCATTCCCGAAGCGTTCAAGGCGCACGCGCAGCTTAAAGAACGCGTTCTCTTCCAGGGCCGCGGCGAGACTTTTCACATTCTGGCGGCGGACGGCGCGGAGGAGCGGCTCGCCGCGACCCGCGAGCGCGCGAGCGAAGCCCTGAGGCGGCTGAGGGCGCCCAAAGGGGGGAGCGCGCCATGAGCTTTTCCCTGCACGCGCCGGTCATGCTTGACGAGGCCGTTTCATCGCTCGCGCCGGCGCCAGGCGGCCGTTATGTCGATGCGACCTTCGGCGGCGGCGGCTATTCGAGAGCGATTCTCGCCGCCGCCGATTGTTCCGTCTACGGATTTGACCGCGATCCGACCGCGCTCGCGCGCGCGCGCGAATGGTCGCGCGCCTATGAAGGCCGGCTGACGCTGGTCAACCGGCCCTTCGCCGACATGCAAGAAGCGCTCGCCGAATGCGGCGTGTCGTCGATCGACGGCGCCGTATTCGACCTCGGAGTCTCATCAATGCAGCTCGACGAAGCCGAGCGCGGCTTTTCCTTCATGCGGGA
>JACADX010000294.1 GCA_013389125.1 Parvularculaceae bacterium
CTCATGGTGCGCGCGCGGCCGCTTATGGCGATTGTCGAAGACGCGAAATTCGAGCGCATCGACGCGATGAAGCTCGACATCGAGGGTCACGAGACGCCGGTCGTTCAAGGGTTCCTCAAGGCGGCGGCGAAGGCGCTGCGTCCGACGCTTGTCATCCTTGAAACCTCGCATGCGGGCGATGGCCCGGGGGCCGCAGCCGCCTTTTTCGGCGCCGGCTACGCCTTGCGGCTCAAGACGCGGCGAAACGCCGTTCTCGTCCGCGCCGATCAAACGCCCGGATAATAATCCTTCACCATCAAGCGCTCTTCAACGCCCGACTTCCTGTAGCCCGCCTCTTCCGCGGTCTGGCGGGCGGGGAGCGCGATCGGCGCGAAGGCCTCTTCGTTATAATCATAGGGCGCGACGTCGAGGATCGAGCGCATGCAGTTCAACCGCGCCTTTTCCTTGTCGTCGCCGTCAATGACCCGCCATGGCGCATAGTCCTTATGCGTCATGTCGAACATCTTGTCGCGGAATTTCGAGAACTCCGCCCAGCGCCGGCGCGCCTCAAGATCGATCGGCGAGAGCTTCCAGCGCTTGCGGGGGTCTGAGGCGCGTTCCTGAAAGCGCTTTTCCTGCTCCGCCGCCGAAACCTCAATCCAGTATTTGATGAGGATGACGCCGGAATCGACGAGCATCTTCTCGAACAGCGGGACTTCGCGCAAGAACGCTTCGTGCTGCTCCATCGTGCAGAACCCCATCACCGGCTCGACGACGGCGCGATTGTACCAGGAGCGGTCGAAGAGGACGATTTCCCCGGCGGCGGGAAGGTGCGCGACATAGCGCTTGAAATACCATTCGCTGCGCTCGCGGTCGGAGGGCTTTGGCAGCGCGACGACGCGCCAGACGCGCGGGTTCATGCGGTTCAGGATCGTCTTTATGACGCCGCCCTTGCCCGCGGCGTCCCGCCCTTCAAAGACGATCGCAATCTTGAGCCCCTTGCGCGCCGCCGTTTCCTGGAGCTTTGCGAGTTCGAATTCGACCTCGCCGACCTCCCTATCGAACTCCTCCTCGTTCACGGCGCCCTCTCGCGGCCTGTTTCGTCGAAATAATAGTCGCGGCGGCAGAATTCGCAGCTGACCTTTATGCGCCCGTCATCAACGGCAAGACCCTCAAGTTCTTCCGGCGAATAGCGCGACAGGACGGCGGCGATCTTCCCCGCATTGCATGAACAGTCGGCTCTGATCGCCTTCGCCTCGAACACCCTGACGCCGTCTTCGTGATAGAGCCGATAAAGGAGTTCCTCCGGCGGCAATTCCGGATCGAGGAGTTCGTCGGCGCGCGTCGTATTGAGAAACGCCGCCGCGCGGTCCCAAGCTTCCTGATCCTCAGCCGATTTGAGCGCCGCCTCGCCGCGCTCGCGCGCGCCGCCTTCGCCGGGGATGAACTGCGCGATGACGCCGCCGGCGCGCCAGGCCTCGCCCTCGCCTTTTCGCGTGACGCGTCCGACCGCGAGCCGGACCGCCGTTGGAATCTGCTCGGATCGGTCGAAATAGGCGATCGCCGCTTCTTCAAGCGTTCCGCCTTCGAGCGGCGTCACGCCCTGATAGCGCTCCATGTCGGGTCCCTGGTCGATCGTCAGCGCGAGATGGCCTTTGCCCATCAGCGCCGCGAGGCCGCGCGCTTTCGCGGCGCCCGAAATCGACGCGGTCGCGCGAATGGCGCCGGCGGAGGCGTAGTCGGCGACGAGCAGCTTCACGTCGCCCGCGCCCTGCGCCTGAAAGATGAGGCGCCCGTCGAATTTCAACGAGGCGCCCATGAGCGCCGTCAGAGCCGCCGCCTCGCCGAGAAGCTCGGAGACGGGATCCGGAAACGCGTGACCTGAGAGAATCTCGTCGATCGCCGCGCCAAGGCGCACGATTCGTCCGCGTACGGCGCCGCCGCCGACCTGGAAAGGAATGACGACGTCGTCGCCCAACCGCATGACGTCTAGCTCTTGAGCTTGTAGCCGCTCTTCAACAGCGCGTAGCAGACGAAACCGAGCGCGGCCGTAAGCGCCAGCGTCGACATGACCCCGACAAGGAGCGGCGCCTCGGCGCGGCCGGTGAAACCGTAGCGAAACCCGTCGATCAGATAGAACACCGGGTTGAAATGGCTGAAGGTCAAGAATGGCTCCGGAAGGCGCGTGATGGCGTAGAAGGTGCCCGACAGAAACGTCAGCGGCGTGATGACGAAATTCGTGAAGGCCGCGAGCTGATCGAACTTGTCGGCCCAGACGCCGCCAATGACGCCGAGCATGCCGAACATCGTCGCGCCGGCGAGCGAGAAATAAAGCGCCGCCCAGAAATGGGAAAGACGCATCGGCGCATCCGACATCGCCATGAAGGCGGCGCAAGTGATCGCCGTGACGACGGCGACCAGCATGCCGCGGCTCGCGGCGCCGACGACGAAGGCGACGGTCAGTTCAAGCGCCGACAGCGGCGGCATCAGGACGTCGACGATTGATCCTTGCACCTTGCCGATGATGATCGATGACGAGGAATTGGCGAAAGCGTTCGTCAGGATCGCCATCATGATGAGGCCAGGCGCCAGAAACTCAACATACGGAACATCGCCGACGGAGGCGCGCGTCGAACCCATCGCCTGGATGAATACGACAAGAAAAAGGATCGTCGAAATCAGCGGCGCGACGATCGTCTGGAAGGAGACCTTGAGATACCGGCGGATTTCCTTGGCGAGGAGCGTCTTGAGGCCGAGCCAGTTGACCGCGCCGAAGCGGCGTTCGCCGAAGGCGCGGGCTTCGGATGGCAAGGGTTCGGTCGGCGTGCGCGGCAGGGCGGCCGTCGATGCGGAAATTGACATGGGAAGGGATGTCGCTCGCTGGCTAAAGGGGGTCAAGCGTCGTGGCCGGCGCTCTCGGACTCTTCCCCAATATCTAGTGTGTAAAATTGAATGCCGGCGCCATGTTGTAATTTTGCGCCGGTGAGGTACTATATTTTGATGACGCCGGGCGGCGAATTCCGGGCGCCACAACATATTGTGATCAGAGCGAGGGCCGAGCCGGACCCCTTTCCGGCGCTGAATCGGCCGCTTCGGAGGAAACAGGGAGCTTCCTATGGCTTGGAATGACGAGCGGGTCGAGCTGCTGAAGAGGTTTTGGGCGGAGGGGCTTTCGGCGAGCCAGATTGCATCCAAGATGGGCGGCGTCACCCGAAACGCGGTCATCGGCAAGGTCCATCGTCTCGGCCTTTCGGGGCGCGCGACGCCGACGAAGCCGCTTCGCGGCTGCGAGGCGGACGCCCATGTCGAGGATGCGCCGGAAATCGCCTATGCGCGCAGCGAGATCGAGAAACTGATCGTCGAGCCTGAGTTCATCGCGCCGGCGGTTCTTGCAAGCGGCGACATGGCGACTGTTGCGACCTTGAAAGGCAATATGTGCAAATGGCCGATCGGCGATCCCGCCAAGGACGATTTTCACTTTTGCGGCCAGTCGGCGCCGACCGGGAAGCCCTATTGCGCCTTTCACGCGCAGATGGCGTTCCAGCCCGCGCAGCGCCGCGACCGGCCGATGGCGCCGGCCGCAAGGCTCATGGCGGAGGCCGCCAAGCGTCGTGCTGCGAACTGAGATCGACAGGGCGAGCGCCGCGGCTTGCCGCGCCGGCCGCGAAAGCGGAATAGCGGACCGTCAGATGCTCGCGACTTCTCGCTTGAACGTCCGGGCGGCTTCCGCCGCCTGAGCCCGGGACGCCTTTCGTCGCTTACGAAAGATCGAGCGAGTAGCCCGCCGCGCGCACTGTGCGGATCGGGTCTTCGTGGCCGAATTTTACGAGCGCCTTTCGAAGCCGTCCGACATGCACGTCGACCGTCCGGACCTCGACGAAAACGTCCGACCCCCAGACCGCGTTCAACAGCTGCTCGCGCGAGAATACGCGGCCGGGATGCTGGATCAGATGATCAATGAGCCGGAATTCGGTCGGGCCGAGATGGATTTCCTTGTCGCCGCGCCAGACGCGGTGCGCCGTGCGGTCGATCCGGAGGTCGCCGTAAGCGACGACGTCTTCGACGAGCGCCGGCCGGATGCGCCGCAGCACGGCTTTCACGCGCGCGATGAGCTCGGCGGTCGAAAACGGCTTCGTCATGTAATCGTCGGCGCCGGTTTCAAGGCCGCGGATGCGGTCCGCTTCTTCGGACCGCGCCGTCAGCATGATGATCGGCAGGTTCTTGGTGTCGGGATTTTGCCGGACTCGCCTGCATACCTCGATGCCCGAGATCTTCGGCAGCATCCAGTCGATGATGGCGATATCGGGGTGAAATTCCTGCAGCTTCATAAGCGCGTCTTCGCCGTCGACGGCGATCCTGACATCGAACTCCTCGCGCGTCAGATTGTAATCGAGAAGCGTTGCGATCGCTTCCTCATCCTCAACGATCAGAACCTTGGTCTTCGCCATCTCGATCAATCCTCGGCCGCGCTTTTCGTCGGCGCCGTCATCGCGGCGGTGTCGTCGCGCTTGGGCCGGCTTTCCGCGAATGGCGCGCCGGTTTCGACGAAATGAATCGCCTCGGCGATGTTCGTCGCATGATCGCCGATCCGCTCGAAATTCTTGGCGATGAAGAGAAGATGCGCGTTCGCCGAGACCTTTCGCGGGTCCTCGGTCATCGACTGCATCAGATCGCCGTAAAGCGAATTATAAAGCTCGTCGAGATCGCTATCGCCGCGCCATATGGCTGCGGCCGCCGACAGGCTTGAATTCTGGAACGCGCTGATGATGTCCGAAAGCTGGCGAAGGCTCGCGCGGCCCATGCGCACGATGCCGATGACGGACGACTGCGGGGGCTGCTC
>JACADX010000192.1 GCA_013389125.1 Parvularculaceae bacterium
CCGGCGGCGAGCATGTAGCGCTCGCCGGTCTCCGACTTCTTCATTTCAAAACGGCTTGAGCCGGACGTCGCGCCATTGCGATATCCGGCCCCGATGTAAAGCGATGTATAGGCGGCGCCCGTCTCCTCGAAGGGCGCGCGCGGTATGTCCGGGACGATGTCGTCGGGCGCGTCGACGGCGCCCCGCTCCCTTAGATCTTCGCGCCGGGCGAGCCCCAGCGATCCGGTCCATGTGTCGGATAGTTTCGCTTGCTGGTCGACGGCGAAGGTCGCGCCGATGCGCTCGGCGCTGTCTTGCGTCAGCCGGTCGCCCGAAACCGTGACCTTGCCGCCGGTCCACGGCTCGGCGACGAGCCCTACCGTGGTGTTCGACTGCGACACCGCATCGCCGTCGAGGATTTCGTGGGTCGCGCTCAAGGTGAAGCCGTCAAAGAGCTTCTGGTCGAAGCCGAGCGAGGTGCGCGTCGGGAAGAGCGCCGAGGCGTCGTCCCCCGAAATCGCCTGTTCGCGCGCAGCGCGGAGCGACAGGCCGAGCTTGTCGAAGCGCTGCTTCAGGGCCGCGACAGCGAAAAGTCCTTCGCGGGTCGCGACGCCCGCCGGCTCCTCGCGGACGCCGCGCAGTCCGATCGCGCCGGAAGTCGCTGTCGATTCCTGACGCAGCCCAATCTCGGCGACCTCGCGGCTCGCGTTGGTCTGGAGATTTTTTTCACGGTAGGCCTTGGCGTCGACATAGCGCGCGCCGCGCGTCGCGCCATCCTTGCTTTCGAATTCGTCGAATTTGAAGCTTGCTTCCGCGCCATACCGAAGCGCGCCCGCCGTCGCCGAGGTTTGCTGCGCGAGGCCGAATTCCGGCTCGACGCGCGAAAAGTAGCCCCTGGCGGAAAGACGATCGCCGGTATGACTCGCCTCGGCGAGGATGGCGTCGGCGCGCTCGTCAAGCGCCGGGCCGTCGCGGAGGGTCGTCGCATATTCGAGGCGAAGATTGTTCTTCTCGGTGAGGCCGATCTCAAGATCGCCGCCGGCGAGATTGGTCCTTTCGCCGGCAATGCCCGGCGCTTCCTCGTGAATGAACGTCGCGCCCGCTTCAGCGCGCCCGCCGAGGAAGCGGACCGCGCCGCGCCCGCCCGTCGTCAAATTGCGATCAACCGGGGCCGCGGTCTCGTAATCGACGATGATGACGTTCGGATTGAAAGCCGCGTCCGCCGCCGGCACCGGCAGGCGGAAGATGATCTCGCCGGTCTGAAAATCGATGTCGTAGTCGGCGTAGCGGATGAGCGGAACCGTCGCGAGCGTCACGTCCGGGCGAAAGCGGTCGCGGGTTTCGACGCTGATCTTTTCCGAATTGCGGACGAGCGGCGCGGCCGAAAGGTTGAACGGGCCGGATGTTCCGTCCGCCGCCATTTCGTCCTTGACGAACGCCTGATTCGTTTCCGCCGCGAAGCCGCGGAACCGGAACCGCTCGCTTTCGTAGACCGTGTTGAGGCCGGAAAGGCGCCGGTCATACCGGCTGAGCTTTGAGTGCGTGAGGCCAGTCGCATAATCGCCGAACTCCGCCTTGAAGCCGTCCTTCTCCGCCTTGAGATAGACGGGGTAGCGGCTTTGCGCTTCGAACCTTTGGTTCGAGCGGTCGCCGTAAAGCGGATAGCGCTCGTCGGGATCGATGACCTCGTAAAGCTCGTCATCCGCCGCGGCGCGCTCGTTCTTGCTGTCGCCGGCGACGGTGACGAGCCAGCCGCCCTTGACCGTTCCCTTGGCGAAACCGGCAATCCGCCCGTCGGCGATAAGATCGCGGCCGCTCGTCGCCGCGGCCGGGCCGTTTTCCTTTTCGTAAGAGCCTTCGCCTTCCGCGAGGCCAACGACGATGAAGTCGCGGAGCGCCGGCTTCACATAGGCCGTAAAGGTTTTTTCGGTCCCGTCGTCGAGCTCGATCGTGACCGAGGCGAGGCCGGTTTCGACGGTCGGTTCGAGTTCGATGAGCGCAACGCCGTTCTGGCCGACCGGCAGGCCCGACTTCGCCGACAATGGCGCATCGAGCGGGCGGTTCCTTTCGATCGCTTCGCGCGTTGCGGCGCGGAAGGGCGGCGCGATCGAGACCGCAAGGATATGGCCGGCCCTGACCGGCCGCCCGGCGCCGTCGGTGACCCGCACCGCGATCTGGGGCCGCGTCCTGCCGTCGGCGAAGGCTTTCGTCTGTTCGGGAACAAGCACGGCCCGCTCGACGCGATCGATGAAATCGACATTGCGCGAAAGGCGCGCGATCTCGGCGCCCGTCTGGTCTTTAAGGACCGCCTCGAAGCGGTTGACGCCGCCTGCAAGGTCGACGCCCTTCCAGCGCGTCAGCGCGACCGTCCGCATGATCGAGACGTCGCGCCCGGCATAGTTTTCCACCGGCACTTCGCGTCCGTTGAGGAACAGCGTCGGTCGCAGTTTCGCGTCGTGTTTGAGGCCGATATTGACCGAGGGCGATGACGGCGTGACGCCGTCCGCCGGATAGGCGAACGCGTTCCCGGGCGTCTGCTGGTTGAGCCAGATCTTGTCGTAGGCGAGATATTCCTTGTCGGCGTTGAAAGGGGCGTCGATCCTGCGCGGTTCAGCGCCGCCCGAAACTTGCGCAGCGCTTGGCGGAGCGTCCGATTTCCGCGCGTAAAAATTCGCGCGCCAGATCTTGCCGCCCTTCGCGTCGACGAACTGCGAGCGCGGGCTTCCGGCGAACCGCGTGTTGTCGAGGCACTGGACGAGCTCATAGCCCTCGGGAAGGCTTTCTTCATCGACCTGCACGACATGCGTGCGCGGGCTCACGTCCTCGAAGTGAAAGAGACCGTTCTCGTCCGAAACGACCGTCGCGCCGGTTTCCATGTAGAGGCGGACATCAGCGAGTCCCTTGCCTGCCCGGCGGTTCGTCGCCCTGCCGTTCTCGATATCGCACCCGTCCTCGATGATGCGCCCGACGATCGTCAGCGAGGCGCGCAGGAAATCGTCTTCGACCAGAACCGAAGCTTCGGCGCGGTTCGAGAGGATCACGCCGTTCTGGCTGACCGCCGTCGCCCGGTTGACGGCGGCGCCCGGCTTCGCGCCCGGCCCGACTTCGGCGACGTAGACGAGTTCAAGGGTTTCTCCGGGCCCGAGGAGGCCGAGCGTGAAGGTGAGCGTCCCGCCGTTCGCGGCGATAAGCGGTTCGGCCGCCGCAGCGCCGTCGCGGCGCGCCGAGCCCGCCTGGTAACGAAAACCCGCCGGCAGCGTGTCGGCGATCCTGACCGCTGTCGCCGTTGCGGCGCGGTTCTCGACCGAAATCCGGTAGCGCACGAAATCGCCGATCGCCGCCGCATCGACGTCCGCGGCCTTCAGGACGACCAGATCCGTAACCGGATCGAGCGGCACGTCGAACTCGACGTCGCCGGTCTGGGCGAGCGTGAACGCCTGCGCGTAGGACCCCGGTATGATCGTGAACGGCGCATTGGCGAGGCCGGCGAAAGAAGGCGCCTGCACTGTTGAGGGCGCGGTATAGCCGGCGGGCGGCGTCACCACGAGCCGGTAGGACCCCGGGAACATGATCGGGAAGCGGAACTCGCCGGGCGAAAGCGCGTGGACCATGCCGCCGGCGTCGGTGACGGTTGAGCCGGAGACGATCGTCGCGGGATAGGCTGAGACTCCGTCAATGCCGTAGACGGTCGCAGGCAGACCGGTCGCGTCGTCGACGATCGTCACCGTCGCGCCGTCAATCAAGGCGCCGGTCAGACTGTCAAAAAGCCGCCCGAAGGGATCGACGCCCGCCGCGTCGGTCGAAATTTCGGTCGGGTCGAAGGGATCCTGGTAGCGCGCGGTGAGACCCGCGCCGTGCGCAAGCGTCAGGCGCGCGTCGTTCCGGGTCGGCGTCCCGGAACCGCTCGGCATCCAGGCGTAAAACGCGCCCGTATCGGGACCGCTTTCGTAGAGCCGGAGCGTGACGAAGTCGCCGTTTGCGGTGCTGATTGTCGCGACGAGCGTTTCAACGATCGTTGGATCGCCGTTCTGTCCGGGATCGACGACGCGGATGATCACCGGCTCTCCGGTGTAGTAGGCGCTCGCCGGCGCGAGGTTGACCGGCGCGCCGGTGTTCACGACAGCGCCGCCGGCGGACGTTAGCGGTCCTACCGGCTGAAAGCCGCCTGACCCCGGTTGATAATCCGATCCGTTGAGGCGGACGGCGATCGCGTCCGGCGCGTTCGGCGCGTAGCGGAAGAATTCGATTGTCGAGGGCGTTCGCGCCGCCTCGATGATGAAGCTTGCGGGCGGCGTCGTCACCGTCGCATTGGTCGCGCCGAGGGTGAAGGAAACCGCGGCGACATTGTCGACCCTTGCGCCAAGCTGGGCGGCGTCGGCGCGGCCGGAGGCGGCCGCAGCGAGCGCGGCGAGCGCGGCCAAAAGCCGCGAAAAACCCCCTATATCGCCCCTTTTAACCACTCAACGCGGAGCTCTCAGC